>NZ_JACHVA010000129.1 GCF_014230055.1 Puniceicoccus vermicola
TATGACCAAACCTAGACACCAAATGGTTGTTTCCCCAAGCAGACGCAAAAAGTGACACAGATCGTTCAGAAAAACGCCTTATCTAAGTGCCATTGTGGGCTGACCCCTTTTTGCCCTGCCACAACAATCCCCTTGTAACGCCCCTGAAACGGACGCCCCGTCCAGTTCCGAAAACGATTGAACCGACGAATCCACGTCCCCTGCAACCATTTCCCACGTCCCCTGCAACCATTTCATCCCCTCGCTTAAATTCGGTTCGCCAAGCTCCACAGCAAGATGAAAGTGATTGCTCATGATGACATAGGCGTGCACCCGCCAACCAAAACGCTCAGCGGCCCCCCCCAACACACGTTCAAAGGCCTCCGCTGCTCCCTTCCCCGAAAAAATCCTCTGACGATAGTTCCCACGGTTCAAGACGTGATAACATCCTCCCGCATACTCTACTCTCAGGGGCCTCGCCATGAACCATGAGCCAACGTACCCACTGACTATTTGTCAATAATCAAGACCTGACGTCGTTTGGGTGTCCTCACGGTTCAAGACGTGATAACATCCTCCCGCATACTCTACTCTCAGGGGCCTCGCCATGAACCATGAGCCAACGTACCCACTGACTATTTGTCAATAATCAAGACCTGACGTCGTTTGGGTGTCCTTGACGTCGTTTGGGTGTCCTCCACGACATGGGTGACGGCCTTTCGGACGAACGTCCCATCTTCGGCGCCTCCGGCCGTGAATGGCGCACGCCTCCTTTCTGGGGGATCGGCACCTTGGAAAGCGTGCACGGCGAAACCCCATTCCTCCACGACGGCCGCGCTTCCACCCTCGAAGAAGCCATCCTCTGGCATGGAGGTGAAGCTGAGCAAAGCAAAGAAGAATTCATGCAACTCTCCGCCGAGGATCGACAAGCGGTAATTGCCTTTTTGGAGTCCTTGTAATTTCAAAGTAGATACGGAAAGGACGAGTGGTGCCACTCAACAAATGGAGGCACACAGGCGGGCCGCTTGTGCTACGCTGAGCGGATCCTTGAAGCCTCTGAATCGAAAAAGCCCGCTTCGGGACAAACGACTTCAGCTGGGCAACCGGTCGAATAGCCGCCGTTCCGCCCTCCTTCACGGCGACCCGCATCGAGGCGGGCCGCCGTCCTGACCCTTCGTGAGTCTCTATGAAGCTGATGAGTCTCTCCGAAGTATCTTGGCCAGGGGAAGGAAACGTCTATGACCTCGCTTCCTTCCGAAAGGCGGAAAATGGTTTCGTGCTAGGTGGAAGGGTCCTCGGGGGGCATTTCGGAATACGGGCTGTGCACCGGTTCGCGATGCAAGGTGACCGCAAACCATTTATAGAGAGCCGGCAGCACCAATAGAGTCAGCACCGTAGAGGAAACCAGTCCCCCAATGACCACAATGGCCAGCGGCCTTTGGACTTCGCTTCCCGGCCCTGTTGCCAAAAGGAGCGGCACTAGACCCAGGGCGGTCGTTCCCGCCGTCATCAGCACCGGCCGTACACGGAGACAGGCGGCCTTCACACTGGCTTCGTCAATGGCAACACCCGCTCGATAGAGCTGGTTCAGGTAGGTCACCAGGACCATCCCATTCCCAAGAGCGATGCCAAAGAGTGCGATAAAGCCAATACTGGAGGGGACCGAAAGATTCTCCCCGGCGATCCAGAGAGCGACCACTCCCCCGACCAAGGCCAAGGGAATGTTGAGGAGAATGAGCACCGTGTTCTTCAGCGAGGTGAAGGACAGGTAGATCAGCAGCGCAATCAATGCCAAGGTGATGGGGACAACGACAAGAAGCCGCTGGTTTGCCTCCTTCTGCAATTCATATTGCCCTCCCCAGGTCACAAGATAGCCGGGCGGGAGGTCGACTTCCGCGTCGATGGCGGCTTGCGCATCGGCGACAAAGCTTCCGATATCCCGTCCGACGACGTTCGACTGAATTTGCAGGTAGCGCTGCGTATTCTCCCGCACGATGGAAAGAGGTCCGGTAATCTCCTCGATAGTCGCAATCTCCCCGAGCGGAATCAAAGCTCCCTCCGGAGTGCGAATGATCAGTGCCGCGAGATCTTCCACCGTATCACGCGCCTCTTCCTGATACCGGACGTAGATGTCGAAACGACGAACTCCTTCATAAATCTGTCCGGCTTCGACCCCACCGACTGCGGCTTCGATGAGAGCCTGCACTTCGGACAGGTTGAACCCGTAACGTGCCACCGCTTCCCGATCCGGTCGGATGACGATCTGCGGCGCTCCGGTGATCTGGCCGGCCTGGACATCGGCAGCCCCTTCCACCTCGCGAACCGCATTCGCAATTTCCTCGCCCTTCTCCTTGAGAATCTCAAGGTCCGGACCGAAGAGTTTGATCGCGAGCTGCGCTTTGGTTCCGCCAATCAGCTCGTCGACCGAAAGCTGGATCGGCTGGGTCATATTCGCCTGAACTCCGGGCATCCCCTCCAATTTTTCGCGCATGGCGTTTTCCACATCCATCTGGGTGTATCCATCGCGCCACTCCGAAGGATCCTTCAAGACCACCATCATGTGCACGGTGTTGATCGGATCGGCGTGGGCTCCGACTTCCCCGCGTCCAATACGGGAAACGGCCTGCTCGATCTCGGGGATCTCCAGCAACCGGCGCTCCGCGATCATGGTATTGCGCTGGGTTTCCGCGAGAGACACGGATGGGGCCATGGTCAGGTTGGCAATGATGTCACCCTCCATCAGGCGCGGTGTAAACTCCGAGCCCAACTTGGGAAACACCCAGATTCCGACGAGCAATAATACCGCCGCCAAGCCCACCGCCAGAAAACGGAGGCGGACGAAGAAAGAAACTACCGGTCGATACAGGGCTACGAGAAACCGAACGATCCAGATCTCCTGCCCCTTCTCATCGTCCCGCTTTTTCCTTCGGGAGAGGTCCGGCAAAAACAAAGCGGCGAATACCGGCGCCCCGAAGAGCGCGTAGATCAAGGAACCGAACATCGCCAGAGAGACCGTATAAGCCAGCGGCCGGAACATTTTCCCCTCGACGCCCTGCAGGGTAAAGAGCGGGATGAAGACCAAGACGACGATCAGGATGGCAAAGGTGATGGGCTTCGCAACCTCCTGACAGGCCCGGGCGATGATTTGAATCTTACTCTCCCGACCATCCGAGGTTCTCATCAGCCGATCGGTGTTCTCGACCATAACTATCGTGCCGTCGACCATCATCCCGATCGCAATCGCCAGTCCGCCCAAGGACATGAGGTTCGCCGAAATCCCCAGATAGTACATGGCCGTCGTGGCAATGAGCACCGAGAAGGGAATGGACAGCGCCACCACCAAGCTCGGACGAAATCCACCGATGAAGAGCAGTAGAATCAAAACCACCAGACCGATCCCCTGCAGCAATGCACTGGTTACCGTATTGACGGCGCCCTGCACGAGGGTTTTCTGCTCGTAGTAGGGATCAATGACAATGCCCTCCGGTAGCGCTTCCTGGATTTCCGCCAGCTTCTTCTCCACCGCTTCGATGACCGTGGAGGAATTCGTTCCGTAGAGCTTGATGACCATGCCCGAAACCACTTCTTCGGTGCCATTCCGCGTCTGCAGGCCCTGGCGAATCTCTCCCCCGATCTCCACATCCGCCACTTCACCGAGGTATACCGGTGTCCCGTCTTCATGGGTGACAATGATGTTCTCCAGATCCTCCATCCCGTCGGCCAGTCCTTCCGAGCGGAGGATGAACATCTCCCCGTTGCGCTCGAGAAATTGACCGCCCACGTTCTCATTGTTCTCTTCGATCCGCTCGATCAATTCGTGGAGCGAAACGTTGTAACGAAGGAGAGCATCGGGATCCACGTTCACTTGGAACTGCTTCACGAATCCACCGATCCCGAGAACCTCGGTCACCCCGGGAACGGTCTGCAGGTTGAACTTCACCACCCAGTCCTGCAGCGACCGCAGGTCTTCCAGCGAATAGTCGCCCGTCGTGTCAATCAGGTTGTAGTAGAGAACGAGCCCCTGTCCGGTGGAGATCGGCCCCATCTCCGGCTCCCCGAATCCGTCGGGGATGGCCTCCCGGGCTTCCCCCAGCCGTTCTCCGACCACCTGCCGGGCGAAGTAGATGTCCGTGCCCTCTTCGAAGTAGATGCTGACCACGGACAACCCGAAGTTGGAAACCGAACGAATCTCGGTCACCTTCGGCAGACCGCTCATCGAGGCCTCGACCGGAAAGGTCACGAATTTCTCCACCTCCTCGGGCCCCAATCCCGAAGTCACGGTGAAGACCTGCACCAACGCTGGCGATACATCCGGAAAGGCATCCACCGGTAGCTTTTTATAGCTCAAATAGCCAGCCCCCATCACCGCTAGGGTGAGAAGGACGACTACGAGTTTATTCCGCAGAACGGATTCAATCAAATGATTCAACATGACTGGCCCCTCCGATCAATGATGGTGCCCGCCAAACGAGCCCTTCCCCATTTCCGCTTTCAGCGAGATCGCATTGTCGACGACAATGGTGTCGCCGTCTTGGAGGCCCGAAAGAACTTCCCAGGATTCCGAGTCACTCCGCCCCAGCTGAACCGGTCGGGGCTCGAACCCCTCCTCTCCCCGCACGAAAACCACGGTGCCCTCCTCCATCGTCAAAACGGCGGACCGGGGCACCATCAGATCGACCTTCACTTCGGCCACCTCGACCTGTCCTTTCACAAACTCCCCGGGCATCCAGACGCCCTTTTCATTGTTCACCACAACCCGGGCGAGCCCGGTGCGCGTGTGCTCATCCACGGTGGGCGCAACATAAGCGATCTCACCGTCGAAATCCGCCCCTTTGTGGTCGCCCTGCACTTTCACCGACAACCCCTTGCGCACTTCTCCGAGATAGCGCTGGTACACGCGAAAGTCGGCCCAGACCGTCGATAGATCGGCCACCGTGAAGAGCGTCACCCCGGACCCGACCGTTTGTCCGGGGGTGAGGCTATACTCGACAATGACTCCATCCATTGGAGCCTTCACATCAAAGGGCACCAAAGTATCCGCACTTTCGAGACGGGCCAGCACCTGCCCCTTCTTCACCTCGTCGGCGAGTCGTACGGAAATCGACTGAATCGTTCCCGCGTATTTCGGAGTCACGTAGGCGATTTTCTCGCCGTTGTAGCCGATCTCTCCCGGCAGAGTGATGAATCGATGGAGGACGCCCTCCGAGGCCACACCCAGACGAATCCCGAATTCTTCCTGAACCTCGGCCGTGAGGGAAACCAGCTCCTCATGGTCGTCATGCTCCCCTTCACCGTGCGCATGTTCCTCCGTGGAGACAGACTTCCCGTGGTCGTGACCGGAATGGTCGTGGTCCTCATGTCCGGCTTCCTCGCCCTCCGGGTGATCGTGGTTTTCCCCAGCCTCCGAGGCATGGGTTCCGTGGTCGCCGTGGTCGTGGTCGTGGTCATCATCCTCCCCGCATCCGGGGGAAACAACGGCCAGAAGCCCCGCCAAGAGCACAGTCTGAAGGCGGCGGTTCAAAAGAGAAAATAGCAGGTGATTGAAAATCTTCATGATTAAATTTCTAGATGGGTTTATCGGGTCAGGGTTGCGGGACGGGTCAGGTTCTTGATCGCCGTCAGGGCTTGGGCATACCGGCCCAGGGCTTCGAGGTAGGATTCCCGGAGCGCGAACAATTCCTGTCGGCTGTCGATCACGGCCACTTGGGTAAACCGCCCCAAGCGATATCCTTCTTCGGTCGCTTCCAATGTTTCCCGGGCGGCGGGGATGAGATCGACCTCGATACTGCGAGCATCGGCATGGGCCGACTGAAGTTCCCGCCAGTTCTCGTTGAGCGCGAGAAGCAATTCCCGCCGACGAGCCTCCCTCTCGTATTCAACCGATCGCAATTCGGCACGGGCGGACCGGATGTTTCCCTGATTCCGATCAAAGAGCGGCCAGGGTACCGCCACTCCGGCAACAAACCCGAGATTCCCGTCGTCTTCATTGTAGTAACGGGCACCTCCATACAGTTCGATATCCGGCGTGGCCCGCGCCTCTTCCAACTCCAGCGCCGCCTGGCGCTGTTGCCGGTCCGATTCGAAACGCTTCAGGATCACCGTTCCCGGCAGGACGGCCTCCAATTCCTCGATCGAAGGAATTTCCTCCTCCAAAACGATCTCCCCCTGTACTCGAAAATCCGGTGCGGGGACCATTCCCCACAGCGCGGCTAAAACCGCCCGCGACGACTCGTAGTCACGCTCGGATTGTCGAAGCAAGAACTCCTGCCGTTTCACGGCCAGAGTCGCCCGCGTCTTTTCCACCTGGGGCGAACGAGCCTCCTCTACCAAGCGCTGAGTCTCGCTCAGGCTCCGCTCCGCCAGTTCCAGTTGCATTTCCCGCAACCCGACCGACTGCTGGGCGAGAAGAACAGCGACAAACGCCTCGCGCACCTCGGACTCAATCTCCCACTCCAACTGTTCGGCCTCCCAATCGAAGGATGCCAAGCGTTGACGCTCGACCTCCGTTCGCAGGCGACGCTTGTCCGCCGTTTCGAGGACCTGCGTCACCCCAAGCGTAACCTCGAGGGCCTTAACGCCGCTCACAGGACCCGTGCCGAGAAAGTTCTCGGCCTCGGCCCCGACCACCGGATTCGGCCTCACCCCCGCTTGCTCGACTTGGCCCTCTGCGGCATCACGCCGCTCGGCCAAAAGATCATAACGCGGATCGTTGTCCAACGCCAACTGCAAGGCTTGGTCAAACTCGATGGGCTCTGGCCCGATCTGCCCGAAGGCGCTTCCCGGCTCGGCGCCGAGTGAAGAAATGGAAAATAGAAAGAGAAGTGTGTTTCTGGAAAGTAATTTAGGTCGATGCATGGATCATCCTGATTGAAAAGACACCGCACTCTCCCCTCACATCGGGGAAAGCGATCCGACGGCTCACGACGAACCGTCCCAGCGAATATCGAATCAGGTACGGATCAGAGCCGCAGCTCGACCGATGGCATCACCTCAACGGCCACAACCGTTTGAAGCATGTGAAAACCATCACGAGCCTCGGCGGCCGTTCGGAAGATGGAGGCATGTAAGTCACGCTTCGGATCCACGAAAAGATGGTCGGGCAAGATCCACTCTCGAGGAGCCTCTACCCCAAACCGCTCTCCGGACATCGGGGCAAATTCCAAGGTGTTCAACATGATGTCGTTGCAGTCCGATTCTTGCACATCACAGTCTTCCGCCACCTTCGCAGCGTGCGAGTGATCGCCCTCGGAATGCTCGTGATCACGGCCTTCGGCCAGCTTCAGATGAGCCTCGCCCTCATCGTGCAGACAAAGCAACAACGTCTCCGTCCCACCCAAAACCGAGTTCAGGGTGAAAAGCATGAGAAGCGCTAGCGATTGAAAAACCTGCACAACGCAAAGGCCAATCGACTCAATGAAAGAATGTCAAGGATTCTCGAACTTCGTGAAGGGAAAACAACCGCGGCTTATCGACTTGTCCTGCTCCGACTGTCATCCCTCCTTGAAAGATATTGAACCCTCATCAAATTTAATTTTTTCAGCCGAGATCTTAATCGCTCTTGGATACCTCCAGAGATATGAAAAGTGATCATCATATAACTCTTTATCTTTGATTTTTGGAAAAATTTTCACCTCACCTTTTTTCTCAATTTTCTCTTTTTTTGGTAGGTAACAAGGTATTCGTATTCAGAACTACCTCTGTGATAAATGACTTATTCAGCCCCTTTACTTTCTTCGGGGCACAGTCTAAAAGCCTTAGGATAAAAAAATACGTCAACAAGATAGGTTTAGCTGCCGTCGGGCTTGGCTGAGTATATCCACCTATCCATCCCTGCAAATCATCACTCTAACGTGGTTCAATTATCGGAGAGCAGGTCAATTGATACAAGCGTTTGGCAGGACCGTTTCTTGCGAGATATTAATGACGAATTTTCTGTCGATACTGGCTTGGCGAAATACCGGTCTCGCGCTTAAAGATGTAGCTCATGTAATTGTAAGTCGCGTAACCACAGGCCTCAGCAATATCCTGCATGGGTTTATCCGTGCTCTCTAGCAGGTTGCGCGCTTTCTGAATGCGTAAGCGTTTCACTTCTTCCATCGGTGAACGTCCGAGATGCTGACGAAACTTCAGTTCCATCATACGGCGAGATACGGGCACACGCGCTAAAATATCATCCATACTAATCGGATTAAACGCATGTTCGCGGATGAAGAGCAGTGTTTTGATTAAATGCGAATCCGTGATAGCCAACGTATCAGTGGAAAGTTTCTCGAGAATGCGTTGGGGCGCGAAACTAATTTCCTTTTCCTTGAGCGGCTTCCCTTTCATCAGTTGATCCAGCATTTGCGCAGCGGTCCAACCGATTAATTTCGCAGGCACTTGGATGCTGGAAAGCGATGGATGGCTGGTGTCGTCGAGTGGCTCATTGGTGTCCGTGCTCAATACGGCGACATCATGTGGCACGGGCAAATCGATGCGATTGCAGGCGTCGATCACAACCCGTCCCGGATCACCTCCCCAGGAAATAATGGCAATCGGCTTGGGTAATTGAATAAGCCAATCCTGCAGAGCTTTCATTCGTTCCGCCCACCCGAGCTTTTCATCATAACTTGCGGGAAGATTATACGACTCACAGGGCAATCCTTGTTCATGGAGAACTTCTTTTAAATGGCCATAGTAGTCATCAACCACCGACCGATAAAACGGACCTATGTAAGCGAAATGCTGAAAACCACGATTGAGAAAATACTCACAGGCCAGTTGAGATGAGGCTCTAAAATCGGTGGTCACTCTAGGGAAATCGGTGCCGGGCAAGCGAATCGACGATATATTCACCACGGGCAAACCAATTTCCTCCAGCACTTTGACAATTTGCGGGTTGGCCACGCGGGCGATCAGTCCGTCACCCGTCCAATTCGGTGGGGGTAATTTCGGCTCCATAGTGCCGCTTGATTCGACCTGCAAATGCCAAGGATCATGCTCCTGCACATAACTGGTGATGCCGCTGATAGCCAAGCGTCCCCAATCCGTAGCAGTGTCTACAATCAGCGCTACATTGTTCGCTTTAATCAACGGATGCTCTTTGACCATGTTGAGGTGAAGCTAGTCAAAAGACGAATGCTTGGCAAGCGCTATTACGCAAATACGTATATTATATACGCTTATGAGTATAGACAATGATGCATTACATGCATAAAATACTAATTACACTTGGGGCGAAAGCATCCAAGTAACCTACCCGCAAATCATCCCAACACCCAAAAAAATCCCAAATGAAAACTACCCATAAAGCATCTAGCGCCATTGCCCTTACTCTCACCCTACTTGCCGCCTCCTCCCTGCAGGGCGTGGTGGTTAGCGCCGATTTTAATGACCTCAGCACCGGAGTCCTACAAAATCAAGCGGGCGGCTCTGGCTGGACGGGCGACTGGGGCAACACCTCTCGCATCGTGGTGGTCGGCGGCGACTTAACGGCGCCGGTCGCCACTGGATATGCGTTGACCCAAGTCGGCACTCCACAGCGCGTGGAGAACTCCGAGGTGTTTCTGAACTCCCGCATTTCCACACGGGCTTTCGGCGCCGGCCAGAGTGGCGAAATCTGGTTTTCAGCCCTCATGCAAACCACCAGCGGCAACCGCACCGGCATCAGCTTCAACCATGACAACTTCTCAATAGGCGGACCAAGACTAGAGTTCAATGGTACCGATGTCTCTTGGATTCCCGCAAGCGGAACATCGGGCTCAGACAGCAATGTCGTCAATATTGGCGAAACCTTTCTGGTCTTGGGCCAAATCAATCTAGTCGCAGGCACTTCCAAACAAGACAGCTTGACCGTTTGGGTGAACCCCACGCTCACCACCAATGGATCGCTCAACCCGGACGATGCGGTTATCAACGTAACTGGTACAGAGTTCAACACGGCTTCATTCACCAATGGCCTCGACCGCGTCGGCGTGATGTCGTCCATTCAAGGCTCAACCCTAGACATGCTTTACTTCAGCGACAATGGCGGCTCGATTGCTATTGAGGACGTTACAGGCGTATCAGGCATCGTCATACCTGAGCCAAAAACTTACGCGCTAGCACTCGGTGGCGCCTTTCTAGGTTGGTGCCTGATCAACCGTCGCAAGGACTAACCCGACATCAATTTCACATTACCTCCCCAATACTTACCCGATGAAGTTAGCAACGCCCAGAAACTCGATGAATCAGGCTTTTACCCTAACAGAAGTTCTGGTGGTCATTGCCGTTTTAGCCATCCTTGCGGCCATTCTGATTCCAGTCGTTGGGCGTGCTCGGGAATCCGCCCTTCGAACATCATGCGTCGCGAATCTCCGCAGTTTGCTGCAAGCTACGCAAGTGAGCGTCGTGGACAATGGTGGCAAGTATCCGCATCTTCACTCAGGCGGCAACATCGCCCCTTACTTCGCCCATAAAGATCGTTTGCACGCATTTGCGCGGAAATATGGTCTAAGCTTGGATAACTTCTATTGCCCAAGTAATGATGAATGGAGCGCTAGTCGCTATCAGAACTACAATGATTGGGATTCAGTCATGGGTTACGTATATTATGCCAATGACAACGAGTGGGTACGCCAAGTTTACATCACCGACGCACCCACCAGCGAAGACAAAGATCATGCGTTCGTAAGTTCAAGTTTTGACAACCCGACATATCGGGTGCTCTGGTCCGACCTAACTCGGCAATACGGTGGATCGTGGGGCTCGGGCGCCAATCATAAATCACCCAGCGCCGAGAATCCTGATGGGCAACACGTCGGTTTTATTGATGGCCATGTGGAATGGGTGGATTGGGAAAACATGGAGGAGCGCTTCGTTCGCGCGGCCAGTTTGAAAGTCTACTTCTAAACCCAATGGCGTAAAAAAAGCCCTGAATCTTCGGCGTCCGCAACCATCTATTTCAATACTTTGCATCCATAATCATGCTTAATCAAATATCATCGCCCGGTAGCTGCGTCACCAAGCGGCCCCACCAAATCTTGGTGGGAGCCGAACATGCTCTCTTCGCCAACACCAAGATCGGATCAGAGGCGCCGCCCATTAAAACGCACGCCGGGTGGCTAACGAACTTTCACTCCATGCATATCAACCCGCACGCTGAACTGGACTGCGGGGAAAATGGCCATGGCCTAAAACCCATTACGGCGTCCTGATGCTGATCGATCTGGAGAACCCAAGTCAAATCGTGGGCATCTGCCCAGAACCGCTGCTGGCGCCAGAACTCGAACACGAGCTCAAAGGTTCCGTGTAAACATCATTTTCAAAAGCAGCATGATTCTCGGGCTCAGCGGCGAGGTAAAATTTACTACGGCGCAGAGACACAATCGAATGCCTCGCGACCGCCCATGTCGAAGACCTCATCGCTTTGTGCCGACACCAACCAGCGCCAATTTCAAAAGTCCATATCAACCTGGCGGTCCAATCAATTTCCTAACCTTCAATCCCTAATCCAATGAATAAAATACACAACATATCCGGCGTCATCCCGCAATTGGCGGTGAAGGCCTCACACCATCCCAAGCGAACTGAAACCGGCATCGGCGCGCTCATGCCATGGGCGGACCGCCTATGGTTCATTACTTACGTCGCGCACACCCGACGTTCTGGCGATGGCACCGGCCTCTTTTATGTCGACGACGACATGCAATTGCACAAGCACCCGGCTTCCGAGGTCGGCACCTATGCGAACCGCATGGTTCATTCCGAGAGTAACACAATGATCATCGGACCACATCTCATCGACACCGAGGGCAATGTGCGCACGCTGGCTGAACTCGTTGACGTCCGTTTGACCGCTACCTGCCGCCACCTAACCGACCCGGCCAACAGGGTTTACTTCCTCGGCATGGAAGGCGAGTTCTTCGAAGTCAATGTCCGCACCATGGAAGTGACTTTCCTCGCCGACTTACTTAAGGAGCTCTCAGTCGAAGGTGAAGCGAAGCCACACTTCAAAGATGCGTTCTGCAACCACGGCCGTGTCATCGTCGCCAATAACAGTTACTACGCGAAAGACTTTCTGAACCCCGCAGATTGCAACGGGCGCCTCGCGGAATGGGACGGTCAGAAGTGGACTATCCTTGAGCGTACGCAGTTCAACACCGTACAAGGCCGCGCGGACAACGACGCCCTCGGGCCAGCCACCTTCGCCTTCGGTCAGGATCGCGCCTCCGCGCTGATGAAAGTTTACCTGCCATCGACCGGCTGGCAAAATTATCGCCTGCCTAAGGCCACGCATACCCAAGACCATGCCTACACCACCGAATGGCCGCGCCTTCGAGAAGTCGAAAGCGAGCGTTGGATGTTGAACGCCAGTGGCATGTATTATGAAATGCCAGCCATGACCTACGCTGATCGCGTGTGGGGCTTGCGTCCAGTTTGTTCGCACCTGCGCATCGTGGGCGACTTCTGTTCGTGGAACGGCATGTTGGTCATGGCCGGCGACCAGACAACCCCAATCGACGACGCCAACCTCGAAGGCGGCCAGCCACAAGCCAATCTTTGGTTCGGCAAGACCGACGACCTTTGGCAATGGGGCAAACCCAGCGGCTGGGGCGGCCCCTGGTGGAAGACTGAAGTCAAGGCGGGGGAGCCCAGCGATCCCTACCTCATGACGGGATTTGAGCACAAGTGCCTGCACGTCTCACATGATGGTGAAGGCTCGGCCAATTTCCGCGTGGAGATCGACTTCATGGGATCGGGTGAGTGGACGCCTCACATGACCATCACCACGCAAAACGGCGCGGCAAGCCACGTATTCCCGACTGGCTTTAGCGCGCATTGGATTCGCATCATCCCCGAAGCGAATTGCACCGCGACAGCCCAACTCATTTACACCTAAATCTATTTATGAATACGATGAAACTTCTTATTCAAACATTCCTCTCCGTGCTCGCGGCGTTATCCCTGATCACGGCCCAAGCCGAGACGGCCAAGTCGCTGATTGAGTTTAATGCGAGTGACGCGTTGACACGGATAAAGCCCAGCAGCGAGCAAGTCACGGTCGCCGTCCAGGGCGATGCCATCGCAGTCACGATTATTCCCGAAAGCAAGACCTACCCAGGCGTGGCGTTCTTGCCAGCCGCGGGCTTCTGGGACTTATCCGCCTACGGTCACATCGAAGCGAAGATCAAGAACACTGGAACCGAACGGCTGCGCATCAGCATGCGGGTGGACAACGAAGGCAACTGGCGTGACGCACCTTGGAACACCGAGACCATTGGCATCCCTCCAGGCGAAACCGGCACGGTCAAAGTCATCTTTGGTTTACAGTCCGGATTTAAGCCCGGCTACGCGCTCAACCCCGCCGCCATCAAACAAGTATTACTCTTCACGACAAAGAGCTCTGCGGTACAAAGCTTCGTTGTCGAGTCCATCCAAGCGGGTGGAAATACTGGCGAAAAAGCGCCACTCCAACCAGCCAGCTTGAGCAAGCCGAAAGACGTCAGCACGAAGCCCGAAGCGGGCTTTATGCTGGGCGGCAAGACAACGTTCGATCCGGACCGGCAACTGAAGTCAGTCACCGCCTCAATGGATTGGTCGAACGAACCCGGCCAACCCTTGAAGCTTCGCCTCTCGGATCAACACACCATCCAAGTCATTGAGCTGCGCGCGCCGACTCAGAAATGGGACCTGAGCCAACACAGCGAAGTTACACTGAAACTCAGCAACCCAGGGTCGATTCCCTTGCGCGTATGCGCGCAACTGCGCAACGGAAAGACAGAATATAGCGACTTGATTGTCAGCGAAGGTCCACTGCTCCCCGGAGAACGCATTCAATTGACCATTCCCTTTGCCTCCACCATCCCGTGGCAGGGACCGGATATAGTGACCGGTGAACACCACAAAGTTAAGGATGGCACAGGCTCGGCCTTGAAGAGTGACCGAGTGGAATCCGTGCGCCTGACCGTTTTCCACAATGGCGACGCGGAGTTGGCGATTGAAGAAGTCCGCGCGCAAACGCCCACTCCAACGCTGCCCGAATGGATTGGCGAGCGTCCACCCGTTGACGGCGACTGGGTTTTGACTTTCGACGAAGAATTTGACGGCGACTCAATCGACCTGACCAAGTGGCGCGTTCACGGGCCTAACTACTGGGGACACAAAAACCTCACCCACTGGAGCAAGGACAACATGATCGTCAAGGACGGCGTCGCGATCATGCGCTTGGAAAAGAAACATGGCTACCACAACGACGACCCGGCCAGTGGTCACGAGTCCGCGTACCAGGGTGGCTACCTCGACACCTACGGCATCTGGGCGCAGCGCTACGGTTATTTTGAATCGCGTATGAAAATGCCAAGCGAGCCCGGCCTCTGGCCCGCCTTCTGGCTAATGCCTGATCGCGGCCCTGAAACCGGTGAGCAATGGCAGCGCCAGGACACCAGGAAGCACGGCATGGAATTTGACATCATGGAGCACCTCACCCGCTGGGGCCCGAACCGCTTCAACATCGCCCTGCACTGGGACGGCTACCACGACCAGCACAAAGCCATTGGCACGAGCCTCATCTACGTCGAGCCCGATGAAGAGGGCTACATCACCTGCGGTCTCCTTTGGACGCCCGGCAAGGCGGTCTTCTACTACAACGGCCGGGAAGTTGGCCGCTGGGAAAATGAGCGTGTGAGCAACGTCCGCTCGGTCATTATGTTTACCATGCCCATTGGCGGCTGGGACAACAATGACATCGACGACTCCACCCTGCCCGCGGATTTCCTCATCGACTATGTGCGCGTCTGGCAGCGAGCCGACTTAGCTTCTGAAATGGACGGCCTTTTCGTTTCAAGCAAGGCCCAAGATAACCAATAGATCATTACCGGCAATGAGTATCAATCTCTGTGCAAACGGGAGCCTGATGAATTGAGGCTATACCTAGGATTGAAAATATGGTCTACAAAAAAGATGACATGGGAGGAGTTGCCAGGAGCGAATGAATCATTGGGCTGACCCCTTTTTGCCTTCCTCGAGTAATTCGAGAAACCTTCGAAAATTCTGGTTGAGCATCTTTCTCCTTCCTGATCCCGCTTATGGCCTCGACGGCCTCGAGGCGCTCTGAGGGGCTCGAGGCTGTCCAATCTCTAGCCTTTTGTCCGTGCAGCTTTCTCTTGATGACCCTGACCATGCAAAGATTCTGTCAGCTCAAGACGTGGTTTCAATTCCTTTCTGAGAACGTGAAGTCTATACGCTGAGGTCAGCCGCGGAGTAACTGGCCGGAGTTGGCTCCATCGCTTCGTTAGGCTCATCTATCATTCAAATTTAGTTCCGCGAATTCTTCGGCCACATCTTCATGACTAAACTCATAGGAAATGCTGTCTTTCTTCATAGTAATGTCAAAGCGGCGAGGGAATAGCACTTCAAAAGCGATCCAAGGTGACAGCATCAAGAGAACGATGACCGCTCCTTTGATTCTCTTGTTTGGGTCATTGCCGTCAAGCATCGGCATGACCGCAAAGATAAACAGAAATACTAGAGCCACCATGACGACGTCACGACCGTAAGAGAAAAAGTAATATTTCCATTTATGCCTCCTGAGGATCGGAGCGCGAACAGACTTCCATCCGAACAATAGAAGAAGCGGTGAAAAAAATGAGGAAATCGGGTTTTGCCCGTTTGCGATCACCAAGACGCTGTCATCCGCTCCCCGTTCTCCGCTATAAACGCAACGATCCGGGAATCGTGGTGACATTCTTTTGGGTAGGACGATATCAAAAGTCTCCATATTTGCTTCTGCTGAACGTAGAGGTAGGCGCACCGGAGGCGTTGCCCATCCTGTCTGGTTGGACCTATCTGGTTTGGCAACACAAGTCATCTTCATGGTGCCAATGATGCTTGATATTCTGCATGAAAAGAGTGTGGTCGTATTCAATGCTTCCTTCCGGAAAATTTCTGGCGTCGTTGAAGAAGCTGGATTCAAGGTTTTCGATCTCAAATGGGGAAACTGTCCAAGATTCCGTCTCAAGGCGCAGCCCGTCGTATTTACTCCCGCTTTTTTTCGCTGAGTAACCTAGCGAACCAGATTCAAAAAAATCGGATGATTCTTGAAGTGAGCTGAAGCACGAAGATTCCGGAAAAGTATCCGAGACTCTGCCCGAAAACGATACCGTCGTGTGCGAATCTTTCGATTTCATTTTAAAGTCGAAGTATCCTTCAGAATCTCGGACATCAAATGTCGCAGGATAGTGAACGCCGGGGAATATTCTTCCACCGGCGAGCTGGCTGACGCGGGAATCGGAATCTCGTCGGGGGATATAGACCCCTTCGTTTCCCTCCCACGTTACAGCAACTCTATGAGCTGCATTTTCACTGCTAAATCCCCAAGGAAGAGGAAAAACAGCTGGTTTTATTCCTTCCAGTCTGATCAGGCAAATACCTCCAACTGCGTATCCATTGTGTAGTTTTGGGCAAAATGGCTTCGGCAATACCCGAGACATTACTTCCGGTTCGATTCTAAAGTTAATAAGGAATCGCCTCTTTATGATTCCTGTGATCTTGGGGATACGCATCTTTTTTTCCAACGATGAAGGTAGGTGCTCGGCCAATGAGCGACGTAAACAGCGCGAGTAAGCCCGAGTTACCTACCCTGTCTGGTTCGATCATAGGGTCTGAAATGATGCGTAAATAACCAAAGAAACTACTGCTATCACAAATGAAACATTCATCAAATAAAAGGAAACGGTGTAAACCCAACTCGCCTCTCCGACGCTTACAAATTTGGTGCCAGTCGAAATTCCCTCCTCCATTTTCTGTATTTCTTCGAGACATTGACGACGTAAAGACCCTTTTATCGCTACCTGCAGAAAAGCTACGAATGCTCCGGCAAGTATACCTAGGCCCAGAGCTATCCATGTCGTCAGAAGAAAATACTTCTCAGGACATGGTATTGGAGTATCCGACTGAAATGCTACAAGGATCGCAAGACTTCCAGATGCAAGTGTCAAAACCTGACGAATCCATTGAAAGAAAACCTGCGAATGTTCATCGGATAAACGAGAAAACCTTTGTAGTTTCTTTTTTAGAATTTCATTCATCGAACGTTGATGTGTCCTGAGATCGCTGGACAGAGGATTCCTTTATTTTCTTCGTGTTATGATGTTTAGTTGTAGTTGATGCAAGCCGGTAGGCTTGTGTGATTGCCCCCCATGGGGGGCGCGATTTTTTCCTCGAATTGGATCGGGCTCTTGTAGCCCAGAGAGGAGTGTTTTCTGAATCGGTTGTAGAAAACTTCGATATACTCGAAGGCATTGCTTCGGGCAGTGTCTTCATCGAAGAAGACCTCATCGCCAACTGTTGAGGTCTTATACCGCCCGTAGAAGGATTCCTGGGCGGCGTTGTCGTAGCAGTTCCCCTTGGCGCTCATGCTTTGTTTGATCCCGAAGCTCTCCAACATGTTCTCATAGTCGTAGCTGGCGTAGGTGCTACCCCGGTCGCTGTGGTGAATGAGGCCCTCGGGCAGCTCGCCGCCTCGGGTCAGGACGGCGCACTGCAGAGCCTGGCAAACCAGCTTTGAATCGTTGCGGGAGGAAACGCTCCAACCGATGATCCGCCGACTGTACAGATCCATCACTGTTGCCAGATAACACCAGCCCCGCTGGACGCGCAGGTAGGTCGTATCGGCTACCCAGACCTGATTGCAGTCGTCCGGCTTTCCGAGTTCGCGCAGCAAGTTGGCGCTGTAGCCGAAGTCGTGCTTGCTGTTGGTGCCAAGGGGCTTGAAGCCCTTCGTTTGTCGACCTTCGATCCCCAGCTCCTTCATCAACCGTAACGTCCGGTCGCGGCCACAGCCGAGATCCTCGTCCTTGAGGTGTTCGTGGATTGGGCGGTGGCCGTAGCGTCCACGGGCTTGCCGGTGCAACTCGGTAATCCGTCCCTTGAGAGCCGCAGCGGTTACTATGACTGGCAGGCTCGCGAGCCTGCCAGTCATAGTAACCGCTGCGGCTCAGTCCGAAACACTCGCACAGCTCGTCTACTCCGTAGCGAGCCTTGTGATCCTCTATAAACCGATAGCGCATCACTCGGGGTTGCTGAAGTAGCCCACCGTTTTTTTTAGTATCTCGTTCATCCGCTTTTGCTTGGCCAGCTCCTTGCGGACCTGGGCCAGCTCCTCGGCCATCGCCTTCGGACTCTGTGCACCCTCGGGAGCCTCAGCCTCCAAATCATCCAGGTGCTTCTTCCTCCAGCTATACAGCATCCCCTCGGGAACACCAAGCTGCTCGGATACCTCCTTCACCGGTGTACCTTCAATTATGATCATCTTGACTGCCTCTTTTTTGAACTCGGCAGTGTAGCGGCG
>NZ_JACHVA010000130.1 GCF_014230055.1 Puniceicoccus vermicola
ACAGGATAAAGGTTGTCACGCATTTGAATCGGCTGGCGACCTTCCGTCGCATTCGTTCTCAATAACGGATGAACGCTGGCAGGCTCGTTTTTACTCAGATTACCGATGGCTTGGACCGGAAGGAGTTCGACCGATGCATCAAGCTTTACCCGATGCCCAAGAGCAGTCGCGGATTTACCGCACGCGACCAATTCCTTGCCATGGTCTTTGCCCAGTTGACTTACCGGGAGGGGTTGCGCGAGATCGAGGCTTGTTTGCGCGGGAATCAAAACGCTTACGCGATGGGGTTTCGCGGCAACATTACCCGCACCAATTTGGCATATGCCAACCAATGGAGGGACTGGCGCGTCTACGAAGCCATGGCTCATATCCTCATTCGAAGGACGCGGAGACTTTAGGCAGGCGAGACGAACCCGATGGGTCTCGATGGCATGGTCGTCGCGGTCGATTCGAGCACCATCGATCTTTGCCTGACTCTCTTCCCTTGGGCGGACTTTCGTTCCACGAAAGCGGCGGTAAAGATCCACACGCAGTTCGAACTTCAAGGCTCTATCCCGCTGTTCATCGACGTTACGAAGGGACGGGAACACGATGTGTCTTTCCTCGACCGAATGCCAGTCTCTCCCGGAACGATCTATGTAATGGATCGTGGATACCTCGACTTCGGTCGACTCTTCGGCCTCAGCCAGGCCGGAGCGTTCTTCGTTATCCGTGCCAAACGCAACCTCGACTGCTATGTCCGGGAGTCCCGCAGAGTTGCCAAAATCACAGGTCTGCGCAGCGATCAAACAATCGGTCTGAGCGGAGCCCTGTCCAAGGAACGATATCCCATTGCTTTGCGTCGAGTTCGTTTCTTCGACGAGGAGACTGGCAAGGACTTGGTATTCCTTTCCAACAATTTTTCCATCCCAGCATTGACCGTCGCCTTGGTCTACAAGAGCCGCTGGCAGATCGAACTTTTCTTCAAATGGATCAAACAGAACCTGCGGATCAAGTCCTTCTTCGGAACCTCGGACAATGCCGTCAGAACCCAAATTTGGATCGCCATCTGCACCTATCTTCTCGTCGCCAGTCTCAAAAAGACTCTCTGCCTCGACCACAGTTTGACCCGGATTCTGCAAGTTCTGAGTGTTAACGCTTTTCAGAAAGTTCATATCAATCAGCTATTTACAGAATCCTTCACAAATTTTGACGAAACTCAATTATCTAACCAACTCAACTTCAACGACTTCCTGACTGGACAGTAGTGAGTGAAAGTAATGAATTTCCAACCAGGCAGCCCATACAACTCGATTCAGTCGCTCCGCGTCTGACTTCCGCGTCTGGCTTTCACGATATGAAAGAAGAAACTGAAGCTGCGATAGCACTGTTGGGGATTGGCGTTCCTGTCGCGTGCTGCTTCCATTTTTTTATTATCAAAAAGAAAGTAGCGAATCTTCTGTCGGTTTCAATCTCGGTTGTTTTGTTTCAAGTACTCGCTTATTTCGATCTTCGGTATTTGGACCCGTTTTTCATTATAGCGATGGCATTTAGCGCCCTTATTTTTTTCGGAATTTCGTTTGTCGTCGGAGAACTGATTGAAAGGAAAAGAAATAGAAAAGGCGGAGCACAGAATGAACAGTAAAATTACATCGAAAGCTCTTGGGGGATTCCGAAGCCTGTTGGCAAATTGTCATATCCAGCCGGAGGTCTAAACTCCGTTCGCTCGTCCCTCGCTCACTCCTTGAGACTCCTCTACGTTAGATAGAAAGAATGAATACAATCGTAATAATTATCATGTCGGCCGTCATCCTTGTGGGCCTCGCTGTGATCGGCAATATGTTTGGTCTTAGCCTAATCGGAATCTCATACCATGTTCTGCTGCCCGGGTCGATTGCTGGCATTCACATTGTTTCATCGATTGCACTTTTCAAAGAATCAAAGAGAAGAAAAGAGAATGGGAAGGCTCTCTTTGCCAATCTAGACCCGTTTTTCTGGGGACTCGTCGGTTTGATTTTTGGAATCATTGGTATCTTGACCTTTAGGTTCACTAACGACCCTCTCAATGAAAGACCTAACCAGTCGGTGCGGGACAACGCCTGACTTCTACGTTCGTTCAGGAAGAGAAAACCGAAAGGGGGAATCCGATCCCAGCGCCTTGCACTGCTTCGATTCTGCGCTGCACCATAACGGTCAGAACTTACTAAACTCGGTATAAATGAGGGGATTACGTCTTCAAGGCCTTGCTGTTCTAGCATGGTATGCAAAAAAAAAACCGCTTCCCGGAGGAAGCGGCTTAAAAAGTGGAGCGAGCGAAGAGGTTCGAACTCTCGACATCCACCTTGGCAAGGTGGTGCTCTACCAACTGAGCTACGCTCGCGTCTAAAGACAATGGATAAAGGTGATTTTGGCGGGGTGCGTCAACCCCAAATCGATAAGAAATTTCAGGAAAAAGGGATCCGTTCCGAAAGCGGAGAAAAATCGTAGGGTCGCAGTCGAAGCGCGTCTGCCACGGAGAGTTTCGCTGGGGAATCAAAGGGAGTGCATTTGCAATTCTTCAAAATCCCTCCTCATTCTGGCTTCATGGAAACTTTGGAAGCAATTCGTCAACGGCGCGCCGTGAAGCATTACGATAACGAGCATCAGCTCACTCCTGAAGAGGAGAAGCAGCTCTTTGAATCGACGATGCTGGCGCCCACCGCCTTCAACATTCAGAACTGGCGTTTTGTGGCCGTTCGGGATCCGGAATTGCGCAAGCAGATCCGCGCAGTGGCATGGGATCAGGCTCAGGTGACGGATTCCTCCCTCCTCGTGATTCTCTGCGCCGACAAGAAGGCGTGGGAAAAGAATCCAGAACGATATTGGAAGGATGCGCCCCAGGAAGTGCAGGACATCATTGTTCCGGCGATTGACGGGTATTATCGGGATCGACCTCAAGTGCAGCAGGACGAGTGCATGCGCTCCTGTGGAATGGCTGGAATGGCTCTCATGCTCACCGCGAAGGACATGGGGTATGATTCATGCCCGATGGATGGCTTTGACTTCGAGGCGGTCGGGAAACTCCTGAACCTACCCGAAGATCATGTCATCAGCTTCATGGTTGCGATCGGGAAGGGAACTGAGCCCGCAAAGCCCAAGTCAGGACAATTGAGCTACGACGAGGTCGTGATCTCAGATCGGTTTTAGGACCGATTAATACCGAATTTAGGAAGTTTTGACCGTTATGGTGCGGGGCAGAATCGAAGCAGCGCAAGGCGCAGGGATCGGATTCGTATCGAGATACGCTCCGATCCCTGAAACGCCGCGAACTTCGATTCTGGGCGCATCCCCCTGGGACGGGCGGGAAATGAGCCTGAGCAGCGTTAGCCCAAATGGCACGGGTCGCAGACCCGCCTCCAATTGGGCCGCCTCGCTCAGACTCATTTCCCATCCCGCCATAACTATCAAAACTTCCTAAATTCGGTATAAAAAGGCCGGAGAAGTGGCTTCCGATAGGTTGTCGCTCTCAATCCTCTACGGGAAGAGAGTGGCGGATTCTCGCAGTCCGGTAGGCGGCGTCAATCTCGCGCCGTAGGGTGTATGCATCCTCACGCAGGTCTGGCTCGAGGGTCTCGATGATTGCTGGAGAGTATTGATGGGAGAGTTCCCGGTAGCGGTTCTCAATCTCGGACCACTGCGCGTCTGAGGGAACTTGGAGGACCTTGAACCACGGCTGACTGGGAGTGTAGGGGAGATCCTTCTCTGCGCGTTTTTCGGCTTTGCCGGAAGGGATCAATTTGTAGACCAGAACGAATCCACCGATCGCGGCGATGATGAGGATGACAAGATTCATGGCAGTTGCATCATTGGGTGGAAATGACCGCGACACCGGGGCATTCGCTGCAGGTTTCCCGCGGCTGGTTGAATTCGGAGTGGCAGCGTGGACAGTAGCAAGTGGTTGCCGAATCGAGGGCTTCCAGTGCCTTGGACAGTTCGGTGGGACGGAGACCCAAACGCGTGAGATATTCGGCGGAGACCTCTTTGAGAATCTCTCGAGACTCCGCCACGATCGGGTCTGGCTCGTCGATGAGAGGGTACTCGAGGTCGAGCCAGATCGTGCGGGCGATCTGGAGAAATTCCTCCTCCGGAAGAGTTGCGTGAGAGAGGGCGAGGGGATCGATATCGGCAAAAGCGTAGAGGGAGAAGTCCTTGGAGGCGCCCATGGCTACCGGGAAGCAGAAAACTTGCTTGAGGACGCCTTGGAAACGCTTCCCTTTTTCCTCGGGGTAGAGGCTTCGGTGGGTCCGGAAATAAAATCCGGTGAGAATCCAGCCCCCGAAGATACTGCTCAAGAGGAAGCTGAGCAGGACTTGGGGACTCGGATAAAGATAGTAGGCCAAAGGAAAAAGCAGGAGAGAGTAGACGGCCAGAACGGAGCTGAGCACTCGGTGAAGATTCGTCTTCACTCTCAGCCGTTCGATGCGTTCCTCGATCACAGAGGTGTCGGGGAAGCGGTCTTGGTAGTATTGACGAATCTTCTCGGATCGGGTTTCGGCAGACTGATCGCGTAGTTCATCGATCCATTGGTGTAGGGCTTTGGCTTCCGTCTCGGTGTCGCATCGGGCGAATGACTTTCCCCGGATTCGGAGGGTGCTTCCCTCACTGTCTGTGGGGGCCGCATTCTCATAGCGGATTGACTGTCCTCCCGTGGACCCGAGGGGGCGGGTTGCCCAGTTCTGAACCAGCCGGGAACTGATTCCCCGGGGGGCCAAGGCCAGAGGAGACTGAGAGGCCACCGAGACGAGATGGTACAGAGGGAGGGGCAGAAGAGGGGAGAGACGCCAGCGGGCATTTCCGATTCCGGATCCTGGCCGGTTCGGGGGACGGCGGGAGGTCAGTGATACCAGAAGGGACCGGTTGGAGGTGAGCACCCAGTTCTCCGCGGCGTAGATCGCCCAGAGGATGAGAAAGAGGGTAAGGTCGTCCCTCATAGAATCAGAGGCCGTTCACTATCGTTTAAAGATCTTTTTGATGAAGGCGCCGATGGCAAGGAAGGGGATGATCAGAATCTTCCAGAATTTCGCGAGGAGGCCGGTCTTGGCTGCGATCGCGGCCCCGCCTCCGACCACGAGACCCGTCAGTCCGTATTGGGCAATCTTGTCCCCGCTCTTCCATTCGGCGTATCGCTCTCCCTTCACGAAAGAGAAACCGGCGAGGGATTGCTCGTAGGAGGTTTTGACTCCGGAGAAGGCATCGACCCCCGTGACCAAGGTGACGGCCATGACCCCTTTGCGACCGAGTAGACGGGTGTTGTAGTTGATCGAGTCCTCCCCGTCGTTTGCACTGACCCGCGTGGCCCATTCCAAGTTGTTGGTCTGCGGATTGTAGTTCGGGCGAACCGCCCATCCGACCACATGCAATTCCGGCCAGCCGCGGGCAACGCGCATCTTATTGGCTTCTTGGTTGGCAGCTCGAATGGATTTGAGAATGGCGTCGGCGTCCAGATCGTCCTTCTGGTCATCTTTGACGTACCCGATCGAATCGAACTCGAAGACTACGTACCAGGAATCTTCACCGCCTTCGAAGACAGAGGCAGGAGCGAGGAACCCCAGTTCGGTGTTGGAGACCGGATTCTGCATGGCCTCCATGAGTCGTTTTGTTCCGTCGGCCCCGGTGAAGACATATCCCTCCGGGACGTTGATTTCGGCGATGTCACCGATTGATGCGGTGGCAGGTCCCTCGATCCATTCGATCTCCTGCGAGAACGCAGAGAGGGCGGATAGGCAAAGGATTGCGACGGAAAGAAGGGGCTTCTTCATGGCAGGAGTTTTGATCCTCGCGGGAGTCGGAACAAGAAGTTTTGCGTCCCCGGGAAACCTCAAATAGCCGTATTGGGGGATAACCCCATGCGATCAGAGGCGCCTAGCCTCGAGAATCTCAGCGCATCCCCAATTGCTGCAAAATGCGGTCGAGATCGTCGTTGCCGGTAAACTGAATGACGATGCGGCCCTTCTTGCCGGTCTGCTTCACCTGAACGGGAGCCCGAAGGTGTTTTTCCAGATCCTTGCGAAGAGAATCGAGAGCCGAATTTTCGGCACCGGGATCGGCCGCCTTCTTGGTCGACTGATTCGATCCGCGGGCGTTCAGGCGCTTCACCTGATTCTCGGTTTCGCGAACGCTCATTCCTTCCTCAATGATCCGACGGGCGAGGAGTCCGCGAAGGGTGGGATCTTCGATCCCGAGCAGAACTTTGGCATGACCCGTGGTCAGAAGACCGCGGCCGAGAAAGCCCTGGATCTCGGAATTCAGGTGGAGAAGGCGGAGGGAATTGGCGATCGTGGCCCGGCCCTTGCCGACTCGTTCGGCGGTCTCTTCCTGGGTCAGATCGAAATCCTTCATGAGGCTGGCGTAGCCGAGAGCCTCTTCCACAGGGTTCAACTGCTCGCGCTGGAGGTTCTCGATGAGGGCCAGACTCGCGGACGAGGCATCCCCAATCTCCATGATCCGAGCCGGGATCTGCTTGAGATTCAAAAGTTCGAAGGCGCGCAGACGGCGTTCCCCGGCGATCAGCTCAAATTCTTTCCCGGCGGGACGGACGACGATGGGCTGGAGGAGACCTTCGGCGCGAATGCTGTTGGCGAGGTCTTGAAGCTTCTCGGTGGGAATGTCCTTACGCGGTTGGTAGGGGCTACGTTTCACCAGCGAGACCTGGATCTCCTGATAGCCGCGGGCCGGGGGGAGAGGGCGCTTCGGGGGGGCTGAGGTCGCAGCCGGAGTCGCTTTCTTTTTCGGCGCGGAGCCGCTGGAAGAAGTTTCTTTGCCGCCGGAGAGAATGCCATTCAGGCCCCGGCCAAGTCTGGGCTTGGGTTTCGCCATAATTGTTAAGTCAAGAGGTTCGGAGGAGGAATGCAATGCCTCGCTCAATCCTTCTGGGGTACGAAAATGGTCTCGCCGGCGTGGAGGTCGCGGTTGGCGTCGACGATCTTGTTGGCGCTGCGGATCCAGCTGACCCGGCTGTTGTGCTTGGCGGCGATGCCACTGAGGGTGTCGCCGGATTCGACGAGGTACATAATTCCGTCTTTCGGATAGTCTTCGGTGAAGGCAGGAGGGGGAACGCTGGACGAGGTGCTTCCGCCCCCGGAGATGGCGATCTTTTTCAGCGAGACTTCTACCTGCGAAGCGAGCGAATCCATCTGTTTCTTGACTGAGGAGATGATGTCCTTGCGGGTCTCGGCATCCTCGCGGAGGAGCTCCGCCTTCACGGCGGCGATCCGCGCGTCGACCTGGCGGAGTACGTCGGCTTGGGAGCTCTGGGCGGCCGCAGAGCGTTTAATTGCAGCCTTCAGCTGGGCGTTTTCCCGCTGCAGGCTTTCCACCTCAATCCGGAGACTGCCGAGCAAACCGCGCAGCGCGTTAACGTCCTGCGTGAGATTCGCGACTTGCTTGCGAAGGTCGCTGGTGCTCTGCGCAGAGACGGAAAATGGAGCAAGGAGAAGAAGGAGGAGGCAAATGCGTCTGGCGAACATGTGTATGCTCATAAACTTGGCCTCGCCTGCTTGGCAAGGCAAGCGTGGAGGAATTCTGTGGATAAATTTGGAAGAAATCTCTCAATGCCACCAATCCGGTAGCGCGGGTTGGCCCAACCCGCACCCAAGCTTGTGCTCAATCGATCGCCTCTGAACCACCGGATGAGCCATGAGGCCATGGCTCGCTACCTTGTGTGTGTCAGTTTCTGAGCGGGAACTCGATTCATCCGGTTGGATCGGTTCGGTGGGAGACCGGTTCTAGGGTAGCGCGGGTTGGCCCAACCCGCACCCAGGTTTGTGTCCAATCGATCGCCCCTGAACCACCGAATGAGCCATGAGGCCATGGCTCGCTACCTTGTGTGTGTCAGTTTCTGAGCGGGAACTCGATTCGTCCGGTTGGATCGGTTCGGTGGGAGACCGGTTCTAGGGTAGCGCGGGTTGGCCCAACCCGCACCCAGGTTTGTGTCCAATCGATCGCCCCTGAACTAAAGGGGAAATTCGGTTCGTCCGGTTGGATCGGTTCGGTGGGAGACCGGTTTCTCGGTAGCGCGGGTTGGCCCAACCCGCACCCAAGCTCGTGCCCAACCGATCGCCCCTGAACCACCGAATGAGCCATGAGGCCATGGCTCGCTACCTTGGCTCGGTAATTCCTAAAGGGGAAATTCGGTTCGTCCGGTTGGATCGGTTCGGTGGGAGACCGGTTTCTCGGTAGCGCGGGTTGGCCCAACCCGCACCCAAGCTCGTGCTCAATCGATCACCCCTGAACCATCGGATGAGCCATGAGGCCATGGCTCGCTACCTTGGAATGGTCAGTCGCTCACGTTCGCCCCAAAAAAAGGCGGATCGACTTTCGCCGATCCGCCTGAAATGGAAAAAATCCTCGCGGGCTTATTTCACCGGCACGGAGGGCAGGTCCCAGATCTCGTCCGCGTATTCGCGGATGGTGCGGTCTGAGGAGAACTTGCCGACGCGGGCGGTGTTGAGAATGGCCATCTTGGCCCAGCGTTCGCGGTCGCGGAAGGCGGCGTCGACCTTTTCCTGAGCCTCGATGTAGGCGGCGTAGTCGGCGCAGACGAGGAACGGATCGCCGTTCTTGAGAATGCTATCGACCAGCGGCTGGAAGGCACCGGATTCCCCGGGAGTGAAGGCGTCGGACTGGAGCCAGTCGAGGACGGCTTTCAGCTCGGCGTTCGAGTTGTAGTAGTCCCAAGGGTTGTAGCCGGAAGCGCGGAGGGATTCGACGTCTTCGACTTCGAGACCGAAGATGAAGATGTTGTCGTCGCCGACTTCCTCACCGATTTCCACGTTGGCTCCGTCGAGAGTTCCGATGGTCAAAGCGCCGTTGAGGGCGAATTTCATGTTGCCGGTTCCGGAAGCTTCCTTCCCCGCAGTCGAAATCTGCTCGGAGAGGTCGGCAGCCGGGATGATCTTCTCGGCGAGCGTCACTCCGTAGTTCGGCAGGAAGGCGACCTTGATGCGGTCCTTCACGCGTGGGTCATTGTTGATCTTCTCGCCCACTTTGTTGATGGCGCGGATGATGTTCTTCGCCAGGTAATAACCGGGAGCGGCTTTTGCGGCGAAGACGAAGACGCGCGGTACCATATCGTAGTCCGGGTTGTGGAGGATCCGGTGATAGAGGGTCAGGATGTGCAGCAGGTTGAGATGCTGGCGCTTGTACTCGTGCAGTCGCTTGACCTGTGTGTCGAACAGGGCGGACGGGTTCACCGTGATGCCCATGTTCTTTTCGATAAAGGCGGCGAGTTGCTCCTTCTTGGTGTGCTTGACGGCCAGGTATTCCTTTTGGAAGTCCGGGTCTTCGGCAAATGCTTCGAGCCCTTTGAGTTCGTCGAGGTGCTTCGGCCAGTCTTCTCCGACCTTGCCGGTGACCAGCTTGGCGAGCTCCGGGTTGCAGGCGAGGAGCCAGCGACGGGGGGTGATCCCGTTCGTCTTGTTCTGGAACTTGCCCGGATAAAGGTTGTCGAAGCTGTTGAAGAGATAGTCGCGCAAGAGCTGCGTGTGCAGAGCGGCGACACCGTTGACGGCATGACTGGCGACCACGGAGAGATAGGCCATGCGGATCATCTTCGGTTCACCCTCTTCGATGATCGAAAGTTCGCTCTTCTTGCCGCTGTCACCGGGCCACATGGCTTCCACTTCTTCTTCGAGGAATCGGCGATTGATTTCGTAGATGATCTGGAGGTGGCGGGGGAGGACCCGTTCAAAGAGCGGCACGCTCCACTTCTCCAATGCTTCCGGAAGAAGGGTGTGGTTGGTGTAGGCGAAGGTCTTGCGGGTGATGCCCCACGCTTCGTCCCACGGCATTCCCTGCTCGTCGACGAGGATCCGCATCAGCTCGGCGGTGGCGACAGCCGGGTGGGTGTCGTTCAGCTGAATCGCGACCTTGCTCGGGAACTCGCTCCAGTCGCTTTCCTTCTTGAGGAAGCGACGCATAATGTCCTGAAGGGAGCAGCAGACGAAGAAGTATTGCTGAACGAGACGCAGCTCTTTGCCGCTTTCCGTGGCATCGTTCGGGTAGAGAACCTTGGAGACGGTTTCGCCGACGGCCTTGTCGTGAACGGCTTCGACATAGCCCCCTTCGTTGAAGACCTGGAAGTCGAACTCTTCTGAGGCCTTGGATTCCCAGAGGCGGAGAAAGTTGACCGTCTTGGTGCCATATCCGCATATCGGGATGTCGAAGGGGACCCCGTTAATGCTGCGGGTGTCGACCCAAACCGGTTTGAAATCGCCCTTTTCGTCCACTCGGTTTTCGACGCGGCCGTAGAGATTGACGGTCTGCATGTACTCGGGACGCATGATTTCCCAAGGGTTGCCGAACTTCTCCCAGTTGTCGGGACGCTCGACTTGGTAACCATTCTCGAATTCCTGCTTAAAGAGTCCGAATTCGTAGTGGATGCCGTAGCCGATGGCCGGTAGGTCCAGAGTCGCGAGGGAATCGAGGAAGCAGGCGGCGAGACGACCGAGACCTCCGTTGCCGAGACCCATGTCATTTTCTTCGGCAGCGAGCTCATCGATGTCGAGCCCGAGCTCTCCCAACGCTTCGGAGACTTGGTCGAAGACGCCGGCGTTGAAAATGTTGTTACGGAAGAGGCGTCCCATGAGGTACTCGAGGCTGAGATAATAGACCCGGCGGACGTTCTCCTCATTGTGTACGCCCATCGTGTCGATGTAGCGGCTGAGGATGCGGTCTTGAACGGCTTTCGAGGTGGCAATCCACCAGTCCCGCTTCGTGGCGGTGTTGGTATCCCGCGCGAGAGTCTTCTCAAGATGGGAAAGAATGGATTCCTTGATTTCAGCCGTGGAAATGGGCGCCTTGCCGGGTGTCGTGGCAGTCTTGGGAGCCGGTTTTTGGGAGGCTGTCTTACGGGTGGTTTTCTTAGTTGGCATGAGTGGCAGGTGTTCTGTGAATAGAAATGAAAATTGGTCTGACCTATCCGTTAGCGAGAATCGTTCCCAAGCGCAAACAAATCAAAATTATCCTCTGTGACGATCTCTGAACACAGGGGGACGATCGGGGAGAAGATTTTGAACGGAGGGACCTCCGCGGCTGGGGGTTCTGAAGTCCATTCCTCATCGCAAATCCTTGCGAAAAGACCGTCTGCTCTCCCAAATTTCACGAGAAGAGACGTGGCGGTGCGAGGAGAACGCTTTCTATCCCCGGAGCGGAATCGCTTTAGCAATTCCTCCAAAAGGAGGATAGGAAAAGCTCGAAAAAGAAAGCGCAGATTCCACGAGCGGGACCTTTTTCTCAGTGGGGCATGGCTTCAGCCTTGCCCGCGTGGGCCCCACAACTCTCATCGGCGGTTCCTCGGCCGAAATCCAGCAACTCGGATCCTTTCTCGTCTGTCTCGGTGGGCGCTAAAGCGACCCACCCACAGTGGGGCATGGCTTCAGCCTTGCCCGCGTAGGCCCCACAACTCTCATCGGCGGTTTCTCGGCCGAAATCCAGCAACTCGGATCCTTTCTCGTCTGTCTCGGTGGGCGCTAAAGCGACCCACCCACAGTGGGGCATGGCTTCAGCCTTGCCCGCGTAGGCCTCACAACTCTCATCGGCGGTTCTTCGGGCGAAATCCAGCAACTCGGGTCCTTTTTCGTCTGTCTCGGTGGGCGCTAAAGCAACCCGCCCACAGTGGGGCATGGCTTCAGCCTTGCCCGCGTAGGCCCCACAACTCTGATCGGCGGTTCTTCGGGCGATATCCAGCAACTCGGATCCTTTCCCGTCTGTCTCGGTGGGCGCTAAAGCAACCCACCCACAGTGGGGCATGGCTTTAGCCTTGCCCGCGTAGGCCTCACAACTCTCATCGGCGGTTTCTCGGCCGAAATCCAGCAACTCGGGTCCTTTTTCGTCTGTCTCGGTGGGCGCTCAAGCGACCCACCCACAGTGGGGCATGGCTTCAGCCTTGCCCGCGTAGGCCTCACAACTCTCATCGGCGGTTTCTCGGGCGAAATCCAGCAACTCGGATCCTTTCTCGTCTGTCTCGGTGGGCGCTCAAGCGACCCAACCACAGTGGGGCATGGCTTCAGCCTTGCCCGCGTAGGCCTCACAACTCTCATCGGCGGTTCCTCGGGCGAAATCCAGCAACTCGGATCCTTTCTCGTCTGTCTCGGTGGGCGCTAAAGCGACCCACCCACAGTGGGGCATGGCTTCAGCCTGAATAGCGCTAGTTTAAGAGGTGTATGGAATGGGAACCACCCCCGACATCGTCGGGGGCCCCCCTCCTACTCGTAGGAGGCGAGTCAGAAAATTACAGAAAGACTCCTCCCCTGTGGCAGGGGAGGGGGACCGTCGCCAGACGGTGGAGGGGTTCCTCTTCAAAAGTTGCCAATATCAAAATTTCCCCGCTAAAACCCTTAAACTAGTGCCATTCCGGCTTCAGCCTCGCCCGCGCACAACGCCGATGAATTCCCCAGATCGGAGTCAATCCAGACCCCAGTCTGAAACCGTACGATCATCACCCTCGTCCTCCCTCTAAGCGGAGCAGCCCCCAGGCATTTCCTCCCTCTGGAGTAGAAACCCAGTTCGCGGAGTCTGCCGAAGCCTCGGGCGCTGCTTCTACTGCTGCTGCTGCTGCAGGGCTTGACCGATAGCCTGATAGGCGCGGATCCAATTCTCGGTGCCGCGGAGGCTTGTGGCGCGATTTAGAGATTGGTAGGCGGCGGCTGGATTGCCGGCCCGCAGTTGGGCGAGGGCGAGGTTGTACCAGGCCCGATCGAATCCGGGATCGAGGCGGGTGGAGATTTTCAGCAATTGTAGGGCCTCCTTGGCGCGGCCCTGCTCGGCACGAATGAGGGCGAGGGAATACGGATAGATGGCCTCATTGGGGGCGAGGGAGTATGCCTCTTCCAGTCGGCGTGCGGCGGCATCGGAGTTGCCGAGGCGGCTGTATAAAATGGCGGCCTCACGCAGCAGTTCTGGATTGGGGGATTCGAGATAGATCGCGCGTTGCAGCCATTTCTCTGCTGCTTCGGCGTCCTCAGCCTGAATGGCCCGGTCCGCGAGGATGAAAGCCATTTGGGGACGGTCGGAATTGAAGAGAAGGTATTCTTCCCACTCCTCTTCGGTCGCGGGGCGAGTAATCGGTTCGCGTCGATTGTTCAGGGTCCGGGCCGCGGCGAGTCGGACGTTGCGATTTGGGTCAGCGAGGAGGTCGTCGAATTCGGGAGCGAGGGTCTCGGCACGTCCGACAGCGAGGGCGGCTTGGGAACGAACGAGCGAACTGGGATCATCAAAGCTCTGGTTGAGAAATTCCTGTACGTCGGGGTTCCCCGCGTAGGGAGTGAGGAGGCCGGTGTAGGTGGCACGCCAAGCGGGAATGGGTTCGGCTTTCGCCAATTCCATCAGTCTCGGGGCGATGCTGGGGTCGCCCTCCCACGCGGCTTGGATCGCTTGAGCCCGGTCCCGTTGGCGGGTGAGAACCTTCTTTTCCGGATACCACTCGGCTACCTTTTCCTCCGCCCACTCGATGCTCTCGTCCGTGTGGCAAGTGCTGCAGGCGTTCGGGATGCCTTGTGTGCGGGTGAGGAAGGGATCGGGTGAATGAAAACCGTGATCGACCCGTGGATCCCGCTGCATGTAGGTGGTCTTCGGCATGTGGCATTCCACACAACGATTTCCGAGGCTGCCCTCGGCGTGATGGCTGTGCTCGACGGGGCGGATTACCGGAGCCCCATCGACCCCACCTTCGTGGCACCACATGCAGGTTGAGTTGTTGGCTACAGGGCGGGTCAGCTCCATGGAGTGTGGGTCGTGGCAATCCATGCAAGTGACCCCGGCGTGACCCATTCGGCTCATCTCAAAGGAACCGAAGACGAAGACTTCATCCTGAATCTGGCCATCCGCGTAGTAAAGGTCGGGATAGACGGGTAAGGTCAGTCCAAAGTGATCGTGAAAACTGTCACCGGGGCGAAACTCATTCGCGGTCAAATCGTCTCGGCGGGAGTGGCAGGAGGCGCAGGAGGCTTCCACTTGGAACGCATTCAGGCGTCGGGGGAGGATGCCGCCATCCGCTTCGGTTGCGGATTCGACATGCTCGGCCAAGCCAGCATGGCACTGGACGCAGGAGATGCTCTGCCGGGTCCATTCGGACTGGTAGTGCCCGGAGACTGGGTCGAGGTTCTTGTCGAACTCCGTGTTGTGGCAGTAGGCACAGTTGGCGTTCCAGTTCATGCCCTGCCCGGTCCAGTGTCCCCATTCGCCGGGACGCCGGTTTTGGCCCTCGTAGACATCAAACCACTCCTGCTTTGCGGGATCGTAGGCGGCAGTGGTGGTCTGCCACTTGCCGCCGGGAAAGGGCACTAAATATTGGCGAAGCGGTTTGTAGGCGAGAACCCCATCGAGGGGATAGGTGGTTTCACCTTCTCCCTCGTCGACGATCATCCAAGGCTTTCCGTCCCTCCATTCCATGCGGTATTGGCTGTCCCCTTCGACGAGTTTCCGGGTCGGGTCGAAAGCTGGCTGGTCGAGAGTGGGATCGATCGGGCGGTTCGCGTGGGCGTGGTGGCTTTGGCCCCAGGAGCGAAATTCGTCGGCGTGACAAGTGCGGCAGGTTTCTTCGCCGATTTGATCCAGTCGTTCGGGACGATGGGTGATCGGAAGTGGGCCGAGAGTGCGCGGGTCTGTGGAAGCTGATTTTCCGTTTTCGTGCTTCTCACCGCATCCTGCCAATAATGTGGCCAAAATCAGCCCTCCCAAGAGCGGGAGACGGTAGCGAGGTTTTCCTCGGAGGGAAGCAGGACTGGATAGCATGGAGAGGCGGTGCGTGAAGAAAAAGAAGGCGAACTCCGGGAGAGATGAAATGCAAAATGCTAAGCTATGCCCCCTCACAGAGGTGATCGACCTCTTGCGAGTAAACCGCTCCTCGCGAAACTTGTAAAGTTCGCTTCTGTCAGGGATTTGAGAAAGAGGGTAACTACCGTTGCGTGGAGTTCACCCGATGACTAGCGCCATCTTGCAGAATCACCGCAGAAAGGTTGGTGGGAGCGCGGCGCTTTCATGTCCGCAGAAGCCTTGGCGAAGACAGGAAGCCCGCGTTTTGGTAGGTTCTTGCCCTTCCGCACGCAGGCTCAAGCGCTGTGCTCCCGAAATGCAGACGAAAAAGGGGGCGCATGCCTTTCCAGAACTCTCCACGCTTGTAGTTGCATCCTTTGACCGTGAATCGAAACCTGGGAGGCAATTTCTCCCCCGGAGGAATCTAGATGGCTACTCGGGTCGAACGCGCTCGATCGAGGTCTTCAAAATCCACCCCTCGGTTCCATCCTCAAGCTGGACCCGTTGGAAATCGCCGTAGGTCTCCTTTGCGTCGACATCGCTCCCGGCAATCAATCGGGATTCGAGGGGGCTGCTCGCAGTCGGGGCGATGCGCAGGGGAGCGTCTTCCGTTAAGACCACCGCTTCGTTGGCGGTAGAAAACCAAGTTACCTGGGCGAGTCCGGCGGCAATGAGAATCAGGCCGAAGAAAAGGACGAGGGCATTGCGCCAGAGATTCGACAGCCGGGCAGGGCGCGAAAGAAGGAGAGTGCCCACAACTCCCCAGAAGCCGAGGGCGAGGAGCCATGACCAAGCGCACCAGGAAAGCCGGTGGCCGATGACGGCGAGGGGAGGATCCTCCGGTATATCGACCGAAGCCGCCTCGCGAGCCAACTTCAGATTCGCCCGGATGTCCGGATTCGTCGGATCGAGAACGAAGGCTTTCTCATAGTGGAGGATGGATTGGGGGTATTCCCGGATCCGGTACAGGGCGTTGGCCAGGTTGTAATGAGTCTGGGACGACGAGAAATTGGGTAGGAGGGAGCCGAACTGGGCCGCGGCCATGGCAAAGTTGCCGTCAGCATAGTTTTCCACGGCATCCTCGAAAACAGTTCGGGCTTGCGAAGCCTCGGTTACCGGTGGGATTTCTTCGGAGACCGTCGCGGTCTCCGGCGGCGTAGTGTTGTCTTCCTCTTGCCCCGATAGATCCGGTGCGGAGAGAGCGAGGAGGGAGAGGGTGACCAGGAGCGCGACCATCGGAGGAATTCCCCCGGCTCGGCTCTTCTTGCGGGCGTGGATCTGTGCGAGCAATTCACGGAGGCGGTTCTTCTCGGAGTTCAAGTCGGCCTGAGCAGCCTTCTGTCCTCCATACTGAACGGATTCCTCGGCGGAGAAGAAATGGTGAACCTCTTCCAAGATGGACTCGGCAGATTCCCGATTTTTGAGGATGGCGATGACATCCTTCTCGGTCAGGGACTCCGGCTCTCCACTCTGGAACGGGCCGACACTTTCCTGAATCGCCCGGCAAGCCGAGTGGACGAAGGCTTCCACGGATCCCGCAGCGGCGTGATCGTTGGCTTCTTTCAGGAAACGGCGACTCGCACGCTTGGCCCGGTTGCGGCGAGCGTAGTCGGGATCGTCTTGCAGTCGCGCGCGGTGACGGAGAAGGAGGAAGCCGACGATGAGGAGGACGAAAACGACGGCTTGAACGATCCAGAAGAACAGTCCTCTAAACGGAGAGCGGACAGAGGTGAGACCTCCGCTGGTCCATTGGGTCTGCAGCGGTAGGAGATCGGGTCCGCGACGCGCCTCGACTGGGTTGGCATCCTGGGCTTTTTGCTTGGGGGGCAGGGAGCCCGGAGGGGCGGGATTGACCGTGAGGCTGGTTGGAGGCACTTCGACGGTTTCATATTCCGCGGTTTCGGGATCGAAAAAGCTGAAGGAGAAGTTCGGGGTCGTGGTGATCCCCTCGTCGCGGGGGACGAGGGTGAAGGTGAAGGTTTTCACTCCAGCATAGGACAGCCGGTCACGCGGGGTGAAAGAAGTCTCTGGAGAGTAGTCTTTCCATTTCTCGTTGTTGGCTTGGAGAACCGGTGCCTCAAGGCGCTCGAAGTTCCCCTCGCCGCTCACTTGGATCGAAAACAGAAACGGTTCCCCGACTTGCACCTCGGTGCTGGAGATCTGGGTTTCTTCCAGTTGGAAGCTTCCGATTCCCCCAGTGAAATCGTCGGGTCGGTTGGCGGTGGGGAGGGGGAGGATTTCGACTTCCTGGTCCTTCGAGTAGGCAGTGATTCCTTCGCGCCCAAACATCTGCGAGAAGGGTGAATTTCCTCCAAAGAAAGAGCCGAAGGGGTCGTTGGGAAGCGTGGAGTTCCGCGAAACGACGGCCAGAGGCAGCTCGAAAATCAAGGGTTGAGGGCCAGTCTTGAGCGGGGTGAGGAGGACGTTCCAATCGACCACGGTGACGGGTAGCCCATTGAGGGCCGCCCGATTTTGACTCATGTCGCTGAATTCGCCGATCGAGAAGGCATCGCCGACTTTCTCCGGATGTTCGGCGCGGAGAGATGCATCGCGAATCTGCTGACTATTCAGGAAAAGGCGGATTCCAATGGGAGTGGTCTCTCCGACATAGAGGGTCTCCCGAGGCAATTTCAGTTCAAGCCAGGCGGTGCGGCTCTCCGCGTCTCCAGCTTCGGCTTGCGCGGTCGCTGCGTCGAGAACCTCTAACGTCGCCGCGGGGATCTCGGCTTTGGAGGAGCCATTCTGAATGCTGAAGGCAGGCACTTCATACTTGCCCGGCTCCGAGGAGAAGGCCCGGAAGAGGTGGCTAGTGCGGGTGCTACCTTTGCCGTTGATGAAGCGGGTCTCGTGGCTCGGTCCAATGTATTGGAACCGCAGCCCTTCGACTCTCGGAATCTTGGGAGGGGCGGAGTTGTAGAATGAGGTCGATCCACTGTCCGACGAGAAATCCACTCGATAGAGGGAGGGTTCTCCTTGCCGCACGACCGCGGGTTGGAAGGATGCGGATACCTGAATCTGGGCCATCAGCCCAGAGGCTCCGATGAGGAGAAATGTGGTCCAGAGAATGAGTGTCTTCTTCATCACCAGTTCTTGCGGTTGTTTCGGTCCGACGAACCTTCGGATCCGCTGCCCGCGAAGGGAAGCTTCCTTTCGGATCCTTTTAAGCTGTCGAGGAGGCGTGCGGCATCTTCCGACGACATCACGCCGATGACCACTTCTTCGCCGCCCTCGGTGGCTCCTTCAACGCCTTCTTCCGCTGCGGTGGCGGCGAGCTCTTCAGCAATTTCTTCGGCTTGCTCCTCGCTGAGATTCATCGGTGCTTCTTCTTCCTCGCTCCCGGCTTCTTCGGAAGACTGACTTTCCGAACCAGCTCCTTGGGTGTCTTCATCCTGACCTTCTTCATCTTGGCCTGCGGGCTCGGAGGGTGCGCTTTCCTCTTCGGCGCCTGCTTCTTCGGGAGATTCGCCTTCCTGGTCGTCTCCGGTTTGTTCCGAGTCGTCCTGCGATTGCTCTTCAGATTCGGATTCAGGCTCCGAAGAGTCATTGGACTCGGGAGAATTGTCCGATTCCTGAGGGTTCTGCTCGCCCGGCTGTTGGTCTTCCGAAGAAGACGGCTCTTGCTGCTCCTGGTCCTGTTGACCCTGATTTTGCTCGTTTTGCTGGCCGCCTTGCTGTTGCTGCTCCTGCTGGCCGGATTGCTGATCCTCGTCTGAGTTCTGCTCCTGGTTTTCCTCCTGGTCCTGCTGCGATTGATCCTGGTCCTGCTGCTGTTCCTGATTTTGCTGCTGATCTTGGTTCTGCTGTTGGTCCTGGTTCTGCTGGTCTTGATTCTGTTGGTCCTGTTGATCCTGTTGTTCTTCGAGCAGCTTTTTCAGTTCTTCGATCAATCTTTCGATTTCTTGGGACTGCTTTTCCTGATCTTTTTTCAGATTCTCCTGAGTCGCGATTTGCGAGGCCAGCCCGGCCATCTGTTGTTTTACGAATGCCAAGTTGTGTTCGGCGTCGTCGTGAGAGGGGAGTAGTTCCAGAGCGCTTTCGAAATCGTTGACCGACCGTTGCCAGAGTTTCTGCACCGAGGATTCATTCTCCAAGGCGGCGGCCAGAGTCTGGATGGATTCTCCGGTGGCAGTTTTTCGCTGTTCCAAGGCGCTGATGGCCTGCTGGAGCTGCTGTTGCTCCGGAGGTTGATATGCTGCCGTATTCAGGATTTGCTGGCCCGCTTTCATCGGCGGTTGGTTTTGTCCGGATACGGTGGTGGCGGTCTCAGTGACTTGGCCGGGCGATTCACCAGTGAAGGAAACCAAGCCTTGGCGGTAGTGAGTGTTGCCCAGGTTGTAGAAAACGTCGGCCTGAAAAGCGAAGTCCCGTGAGAGTCGCAGGGATTCGGTGAAGAATTTCGCTGCCCGCGTGTAATCCTCTTCCTCGTACAATTCTGTGCCGCGATTGAAATGGGCGACAGGGTTGAGAGGTTCCGCCGCGAGGGCCCGGGTGAAAGCAGTTTCAGGTTCGGGCTCGGGAACCTCCTCCTCTTCTTCGACGATGGCTGTTTCGACCGGTGCGTCCGGGAGTGGGGCTTCGCTTTCCTGCGCCGTCAGATGATCTTTCGGAAGACCGAGGCCGAGGAGGGTGACGAGGGTGAGGGCCGAGACTGCGCTGGTGGATTTGCCGCGGAAGAGTCGCCGACGTCGGGTTCCGATGAGCGGTTCGAGTGCGAAAAAGAAGATCGAAACGCCGAGAGGCCACTGGAAACGTTCGATCGCCGTGCGCTGGAGTTGTGAAGAGATCTCCTCCTCGGGAATGGACCCCACTCCGGCCTCGAGAACTTGCTCGAGCCCGTATCCGGTCGTACCGAGAGGGACGTAAAAACCGTTCGTGACCTGAGCGATCTCTTCAAGCGTTTCCGGCTCGAGATGGCTTTGGACGACGTCTCCGTTATCATCGCGCACGTAGCTAATGGAGCCATTGCGGTTGCGAATCGGGATCGGCGCGCCTTCGGCGGTGCCCACCCCGACCGAGTAGATGGTCAATCCGTTTGCGGAGGATTTGCGGGCTTGGGCGATGCCGCTGCCCTCAAGGTCCTCCCCATCAGTGATGAGAACGACGATCTTGAAATTGTTGTCGGCGGAGAAAGCGGACTCCGACTCCTTGATCGCCGCCGAGAGGTCGGTGCCTCCGTCGGAGATGACGTTGGTATCGACCGCGTCGAGGGATTGGAAAAAGGCGTCGTAGTCGAGGGTGAGGGGGCACTGAAGAAAGGCACTGCCGGAGAAGGCAACGAGGCCGATGCGGTCCCCCTCAAGCTGGTTCACAAAGTCCTCAATCGCGAGCTTGGCCCGGATGAGCCGGTTGGGCTTGATGTCCTGCGCGAGCATGCTGCGCGAGGTGTCGAGGGCGAAGATGATATCGATCCCCCGGCTATGGCTCTCGGTCCAGGTGTAGCCCCACTGCGGGCGGGCAAGGGCGAGAAAGAGGAAGACCACCCCGAGGAGAATGACTCCGTTCTTCAAGCGCCGGCGGAGTGGACTGTAGGACTGAAGCAGTCCCTGCAGGAGCCGATCCGAGGCGAAGCGGCGGATGCTGGCTTTGCGGCCCCGTCCGTCGATCTGGAAAAGAAAGAGGAGGAGGACGACGGCTACAGGAAGGAGGTAGAGCCAAAGTTTGTTCGCGAATTCGATCATCGTTCAGTCAACCGTTTTGCTCAGCCGGGCAGGGGGCGGAATCGCGTGTTCACGAGAAGGAGTTCAAGGCCGAGGAGGAGGGCCGCGGCGAAAAGGGGCCAGTGGAATAATTCCTGAAATTCGGAGTAGTGGCGGAGTTTGACCTCCGTTTTTTCCAGTTCGTCGATCTCACCATAGATCGCCCGGAGTTCCTCGGGATTGGTCGCCCGGTAGAACTTGCCGCCGGTAATCTCGGCGATTTCGCCCAAGGTCTTTTCATCGACGCGGCTCTCGGCATATCCGCCGAAGATCATTTCGCCGTTCGAGCGGCGGATGACTTTGCCGGAACTGTCTGCCTTGGGCATGGGAACCCGCCCGCTCTGGCCGGCGGCGATGGTGTAGATCTTGACCCCGAAAGTCTCAGCCGCTTCGGCGGCGGCAATCGGCGGAACCTCTTGGACGTTGTCTTCCCCGTCGGTGAGGAGGACGACGATGCGGCTCTTCGCCGGAAGGTCGCGGAGGCGGTTCACGCTCATCCCGATTGCGGGTCCGATGGCGGTTTGCGTCCCGTCGATGAGCCCTGTCTGGATGCGTTCGAGATTTTGCAACAGCCAGCCGTGGTCAAGGGTCAGGGGGCTGACGAGAAAGGATTCCTTGGCGAAGGCGATGAGCCCAATGCGGTCATTCGGACGCTTCTCAATGAACTCTTCGACCGTCCTCTTCACAATCTCCAGGCGGGTGGCGATCTCTTCCCGCGAGGCGAAGTCGAGGGCGTTCATTGATCCCGAGACGTCGATGGCCAGGACGATGTCAATCCCACTGGACTCGATCTCACTGTGTCCCTTCCCGAGCTGGGGGCGGGCCAAGGCGGAGAGAATCAGGAGGAGGGCCAATAAGCGCATGAGGAAGAAAAATCCTCCGATGCGCGAGCGGGAGCCGCGGGTTACATCTTTGGCGATGGCGACTGAGGAAAAGGAGAGGGCTGCGTTCTTGCCCCGGCGGCCGCGGAGCACGATCCACAGTGGCAGGAGCAGGGCCAGCCAAAACCATTCAGGATCCTGAAAGAGGAAGTCGCTCAACGGGGGGCCTCCTGTTTTTCGTTGGTTTCGACAAAGTGGTTGGCGGAATCGAAGAGCGACTGCATCTCTTCGGGGGAGAGGAGACGACGGGCATATTTGGCCTCATCCATGAGGGCGAGGAAGGAGCCGAGTTCCTCAATGGCTTCCGGAGGAATCCGGTTTTCGGAGGCCTCGGCGGCATTGGCCAAGAATTCTTCGGTGGTTTGCTCAGGAGCCCGAATCCCCGTCGAAGCTTCGATATACTCGCGCAACACGCGGGAAAGGCGGGCCGGAACTTCCTCGGCATGGCCCTCGGTGAGAAGGGTCTCCATCTCGCCGACTTCCTGGTCGTAGCGTTGCTTCGGAGTGAGGAGTTTTTTCCGGTTCGCGAACTTCCAAATCAGGATCGTCAGAATGAGGAGGAGCAGGGCGGCCCCGACGATGGCTGGAATTGCCCAGATCCCATTTTCCTCCCAGAAGCTGGGAACGATGGGACCGCGAATCGGGCGGAGGCCTTCTTGGGCAGAGGCGACGGTGAGCGGGCCGAGCAATAGAGCCGAAGCCCAACCGAATGAGAGGGACCCCGAAAACCGTTTGCGGGAGGCCGACTCACCGAGGCCGGGTTGCTTCAGCGCCCGGCTTTGCGGCTGCGAGCTCTTCGAAGTTGGGCGCTGAAGCGACCCAACCACCGAACACCCGTCTCCGCGTGTCCCGATGCTCTTGATGTGATTGGAGATCCGTTTTGCGTTCATCGTTGACGCTCCCGCTTTTCCAAATATCGCCGAAGGTGGTGAATGTAGGGCTCGCCGGTGCTCAGGGCCAAGCTGCCGAGGCCCAGCTGGTTGAAGGCCCGGTTCATCTTGGCCAGACGATCCCGGTTCTCTTTTTCATAGCGGTCGCGGACGCGCCGGCTTGAGGTGTCGAGCTCGACGGTCTCGCCCGTTTCGGAATCTTCAAGGGTGATGCGCCCGACCGGAGGGAGAGAGTGCTCGCGCTCGTCGGAGAGAAAAATCGTGGTCAGGTCGTGCCGCCGGTGGGTGCGCGAGAGGGCTTGGAAGACCGCATCGCCCCGGGGTTGTTCCGGGTCGGGGAGGCGCCCATCGGGCCCTTGGAGGAAATCGGAGATCAGGAAGACCACCGCTTTCCGCTTCAGGAGGCGGTTCATGTGGTCGAGAGCGTCGGGTAGGTCCGTGCCTTTTCCCTCGGGCTGGAAATAGAGGATCTCCCGGATAACCCGCAAAATATGATAGCGCCCCTTCCGAGGCGGGACGTAGGTCTCGATCCGGTCGGTAAAGATGAGGAGGCCGACTTTGTCGTTGTTGCGGCTGGCGGCGAAGGCGAGGACGCTTGCGATCTCGGCCGCGAGTTCCCGCTTCGATTCAGAAGCCGAGCCGAAGGAACCCGAGGCGGAAAGGTCCACCAGGAGCATGAGAGTGAGCTCACGCTCTTCACGGTAGATCTTGACGAAGGGTCGATCCATCCGCGCCGTGACGTTCCAGTCGATCGAGCGAATCTCGTCTCCGGGAGCGTACTCGCGGACCTCCTCGAAATCCATCCCCTGGCCCTTGAACACACTGTGGTAGGCCCCGGAGAGGGCATCGGTGACCATGCGGTTGGTCCGGATCTCGAGTCGCCGGACCTTCCGGATGATTTCCCGGGTCTGGTCTTCCTGTTCAGCCATGGGGCAGGATCAGGGAACGGCGACGGTGTCGAAAATACGGTTGATGATCTGCTCGCTGGCGTACCCCTCGGCCTCCGCCTCGTAGGAGGGGATCACCCGGTGCCGGAGAACATCCATCCCGATGGTTTTGATGTCGTGCGGAGTTACATACCCGCGTCCTTGGAGGAAGGCCCAGGCCTTGGCCGCCAGGATGAGCGAAATGGTTGCGCGGGGGCTGCCGCCAAACTGGATGAAATGATCCATATCCAAGCCGTAGTCGCTCGGCTTGCGGGTTGCGAATACGAGATCGACCGCGTATTGCTGGATCTTCGGATCGACGTAGATCTGATCGACCGTTTCACGCGCTTTCAGAATCTCATTGAGGTCGATGACTGGATCGACGTCCGTCTTCGGCTTGGTCGTCGCCATCTCCTGGAGGATGCGGAGCTCCTCTTTTTTGCTGGGGTAGTCCACCCGCAGCTTCAACATGAAGCGGTCAACCTGCGCCTCAGGGAGAGGGTAGGTGCCTTCCTGGTCGATGGGGTTCTCCGTCGCGAGGACGAGGAACGGCTTCGGCAGGAAGTGGGTCTCGTCCCCGAGAGTTACCTGACGCTCCTGCATGGCTTCAAGCAGGGCGCTTTGCACCTTGGCCGGCGCGCGGTTGATTTCGTCGGCGAGGACAACGTTGGCGAAGATCGGCCCCTTGCGGGTCTGGAATTCGCTGGTTCGTGGATTGTAGATCAGCGTCCCCACCACGTCAGCCGGGAGAAGGTCCGGGGTGAACTGGATGCGGGAGAAGTCGGCTTTGATGGCTGTGGCCAGCGTGCGGACCGAAAGGGTCTTCGCCAAGCCGGGAACGCCCTCGAGGAGAACGTGGCCGTTGGCGAGGATGCCGACAATCAGTCGATCGATGAGATACTCTTGGCCAACAATGACCTTGCGGATTTCTTCGCGGAGGCGAGGAACCCAAGTCGCGGTCTCTTCCACCACTTTTTGAATTTCGTCAGTTTCTTGGCTCATGGTCAAAATCGGTGAATCGTTAGGGAATTGAAAAAGATTGAAATAGGCGGAGCTGAGAAATTTTTCAAGAGAGGACTCCCATTCTCGTCTCGGGATTGGATGGTGATTAGAACAAGAAAGGCTTTTTCGAAAAAAGCACTCATGAAGTAGGAGCCACTCACGAATGTTTTAATCCCTCCGGGGTGAAATTTTTTTGAAAAAAGTGGGTGAGGGAATTTTTCGGAGTTCTGGATGAGGCCTGCGGTTGAGCAGTGGGCGCTGAAGCGACCCACCCACAGTGGGGCACGTCTTCAGCCTTGCTCGCGGGCTAGTGCGGACGGGCTTTGCGCAGAAAAGGGGAATTTTTCGTCGGATCTTCTCTCCCGGCCAATTGTGCGGTGGGCGCTGAAGCGACCCACCCACAGTGGGGCATGGCTTCAGCCTTGCCCGGGGGCAAGTGCGGACGCGCTTTGCGCAGAAAAGGGGGATTTTTCGTCGGATCTTCTCTCCCGGCTCATTGCGCAATGGGCGCTGAAGTGACCCACTCACAGTGGGGCACGTCTTCAGCCTTGCTCGCGGGCTAGTGCGGACGGGCTTTGCGCAGAAAAGGGGAATTTTTCGTCGTATCTTCTCTCCCGGCCAATTGTGCGGTGGGCGCTGAAGCGACCCACCCACAGTGGGGCATGGCTTCAGCCTTGCCCGGGGGCAAGTGCGGACGCGCTTTGCGCAGAAAAGGGGGATTTTTCGTCGGATCTTCTCTCCCGGCTCATTGAGCAGTGGGCGCTGAAGCGACCCACTCACAGTGGGGCATGGCTTCAGCCTTGCCCACGCCAGTTCGGTCCCCAAAAACGATTTTCCACACCGTTCTTCGTCTTCCGCCTCTCTCCCAGTTCCGAAAATTGGGCATCAGCCCTTGAGTTGTTCGGAAATCGGGTCCTTTGTAGTTAAGTCGGCAGTGAATTTTTGAATTTCGCCGCATTCTCGCCTTCATTTTCTCCCGACCGGACACTCACTATGAAGAAAACGATCTCCTCTCTTTTTGCGCTCATCCTCGGAATCATGCCGTTGATTTCGCGAGGAGATTCACCGCCCACCGAAGAGATCTTTGCCAGTATCGGGACGGGTGGGGTGACGGGAGTGTATTATCCGCTGGGGGGCTACATTGCTCGCCTCGCCAACGGCACTACGGACGAAACCGGAATTCGCATCTCGGTCGAAGCCACGGGGGGATCGGTATTCAACGTGGATGCCCTAAAAAAGGGAGAATTGGATTTCGGGATCGCTCAGTCGGATGTTCAATATGAGGCTTTTCTCGGGAAGGGTCAGTTCGAAGCGGTGGGTCCCTACACGGGCCTACGGTCCGTCTTTTCCATCTATCCTGAACCCTTCACCGTGGTGGCTCGGCGGGATTCGGGAATCGAGACCTTTGACGATCTCAAGGGCAAGCGGGTCAATATCGGCAATGTCGGTTCCGGACAGCGGGCCATGATGGAATACATCCTGAAGGAGAAAGGGTGGACCGTGGACGATTTTAGGAAAACCATGGCGCTCCCTTCCAATCAGCAGGCGAAAGCGCTCGCAGCGAACGAAGTCGATGCCATTGTCTTCACCGTCGGCCATCCCAACGAATCGATTCAGGAAGCGACCACCCTCGTCGACGCAGTGATCGTCCCGGTTGAAGGGGAGTGGGTGGATCGCATCGTTGAGAAATATCCCTATTACTCTTACACCGACATCCCTGGGGAGATGTACGAGGGCAATGACGATCCCGTGCCGACCTTTGGCGTCCGGGCAACCCTTCTGACCACCTCCGAACAAAACCCCGCCGCTGTGACTGAAGTGGTCCGTGCCGTTTTTGAAAATTTCGATACCTTCCGTCGCCTCCACCCGGCCTTCGCAGTTTTGGACAAAGAGGAGATGGTCAAGGAATCTCTGACCGCTCCCCTCCATCCAGCCGCCCGCGCCTACTACGTCGAGCAAGGCCTGCTCAAGCCGTAAAGGATCGACGGATTCGACAGACGGTTGCCACCGCACGAAGCCGCAGATCGAGAATGGCTGCGGATTTTCCTGGATGTCCCCGCCATCCGTGGCAACCGCCTCTCCTTTTCCGACCTGTGGAGGAGTGTCAGCCTGTCCGCCGAAGCTCGGAGAGCGAAGGAGGAAGTGGTCGTTTCGAACCCGCGAAGCGGGTGACAGAAGCGAAGTGCCAATGGGCCTGACTCGTACCGAGGTCGAAGGCAGTCATCACCCAATCCGGGAAATACGTGAAGCGGATTTGGTTTCGGTAGGCCCTTTCCTCCTTGACTTTAGAATGATCGGAAGACTTCCATAGGCCTGACCTGTGGAGGAGTGCCAGAGTGGTCGAATGGGCCTGACTCGAAATCAGGTGTGCCGGAAACGGTACCGGGGGTTCGAATCCCTCCTCCTCCGCCATTCTAAGATTTAGATCCGGGTCTACGCCAAAGGGGTCTACTCCAAAGTTTGGGGACCGGTCGGGTCTACATCAAACTTTGGGGGATGGATCATTTTTTTAGATTTTGAGTTATTTTTCATGTGCATGTGGCGAGGACTCTAAGTCGATAATTTTGGAAGGATCGGAATCCATAGGCTCTTCTCTGAATGAGCTTCATTTTTCTATGGAAGCCCTCGGTGATGGCGTTGTTTTTGGTGTATCGCCAAGTTCTGGCGATGGGTTCGATCCACCGTGTGAGTGTTTTGGCGAGAGTGGCCATGTCCGGGAATCCCTGTTTTTGCAGTTGTTGTATATGTTCGTTGAGTTCACGGGCATTGGTGCGGCATTTAGGCGCTGAACATCGTTTTCTGCAGAGCAGGGAGTGTATCTGCCATTTTTTGAGGTAGAGGGGCTCGAGAGCGGGATATTTGCGGAACAGTTCCTGTAGTCTAAGAAGCTGCTTTTGTGAGAGCTTCTGGGGTTTGGTGCGGATGGCCGCGAGCAGACCGCTGTGAGCGGTGATCTCGGGAGCGATGGATCGGCAGAGGTTGTTGAAGTGGAGTCCGAGGACCCTGACGACGTGGAAACGGTCGGCGACGATGCGAGCCTTGGGGAACCACCTGCGCACGAGTTTGCGGTAGGAACTGGACAAGTCGATACAGACGACCTGAACGCGCTCCCGGCCCTTTAAAGAGCGCAGGAAAGGCGCTAGCTCTTCTTCGCTCTTTCCCTCGGCCAAGTCAAAGACGCGGTTGTTCCTGAGATCGCAGAAGGTGGTGACAAAGCGGCTCTTGCGGTGGAGGGTGTGCTCGTCGATTCCCAGGATACTCGGGCAGTGCAAATCGCTGCGCTCATTGGCGAGTCGCTCGGTCCACTGGCGGAAGATCCTCCCGGCCGTAGCCGCACTGAGCGGAGAGCGGCTGGAAAGCGTTTTGAGGTCTATTCCGTCCTCGTGGTCCCGGTAGAGCTTATGGCGAAGCTTCTCGGTCGACCGGCGCCACGGGCGGATCCCCGGAGGAGCGGGAACGAAACTCCGGCGACAATCCAGACACTGCCAGCGCCGGGTATGCACCACCAAGTCGCAGCGACTGCTCATCAAATCCAGATGACTGGCCCGCCGCTTATACCGGCCCTTGCTGTGGAGGCGATCGCCTCCACAGCAAGGGCAACGCTCCGGTGCCTCCTTCGGAGACACATGCACCTCACTTCGCTGAGAACTTATCGATTCGACACCGATCATACGGTATCCTTTAATGCCTATCTCTCTATTAATCATCGGGGACAGGTTAGCATCCTCTGCTGCCTGTCCCCACTTTTTGATCAAGAGCG
>NZ_JACHVA010000131.1 GCF_014230055.1 Puniceicoccus vermicola
GGGGAGTTGCTCGTATCGTGTAGCGACTCTTCTGTATGATTTTATTCTGCAGAAGAAGTTTTCGACGATTCTTCGAAGCCTACCGATTTCCTTGTCGTAAGAGATCGTCTCTTTTCGATTCGCTTTAGGAGGGATGACGCAGAACCCTCCCGCCGATTCAATATGACTTCTGATGCGGTTGGCATCATAGGCCTTGTCGGCGAGAACGAACTTGGCTTTCAAGTTCTTGGGAAGGGTTTCGATGGCACTGACACTGTCGTGTTCATTGCCGGGAACCAAGACAAGGGAAACGGCTCTTCCGGCAAGATTTACCACAGCAGAGAGTTTTGTATTTCTGCCACCTTTGGTTTTTCCAAGTTTTTGTTGTTCAGAATCTAAGGGACTCCGGGAAGCGTCCTGATGAGCCTTGATATGGGAGCCGTCCAGCATCAAGGCGATTTCGTAGTCAGAGTGCTGTTCCGTAAGATTCTGCAGAATCCATCCCCACATGCCTGAACCACACCAGCGGCGAAAACACCGCCAAACACTGTTCCATTTTCCATAACGTTCAGGCAACTGATTCCAAATCGAGCCCGTGCACAATATCCACCAAATCCCATTGAGCGTAGCGTCAAGGTTTCCAACCGGACGCCCTCGGTGGCTTCCTACCTCAGTGCGATATAGGTTGTTAATTTTTTTAGCTCCTCGCGAACTGCGAGAGGCATTTCGTTCGACCTGTATGTTGTCACGGATGAACAATGACAAAACTATATCTCGTTGCAACATAAATTGTTAGAAAATTATTCCGACCGTTGAGAATTTGTCCACGCGGCCTAATGAGAAATCCTGAAGAGTCATCATTTTCTCATGGCTTCCACGCCGAACATTCCCACTCAGTCCCTTGCTCTAAGATGTAACCCCGAGATGTAACCCAACTCGAAAATTCGGGCCTTTTCAGGCTAATTCGGGATAACCGAAAAATTTCACGAATCCCCATAGAACCCATTCAGGATGACTCTTGTTGATTTTCGCAAAATGCTGAAAAAAAACGTTTTGCGTTATTGTCCCTCTGCTCTAACCGCTGAGCTACAGGCCCGCCGAAGAATGACACTATTTGCGGGGAAGGTCCGTTTGGGCAAGCGTGGAAAATCGGGAGGTGGCGGCTTTTTCTCTCACGGAGATCACTGAGGTCACAGAGGGCGGCATGCCGCATCCTGGAGGAAGATGCGTTTGGGAAGTGTCCCAAGGACATCGATTTTCGGCCCCGAGAAGGCACAAAAGATCACCCGCCTACGCTCTTCGAGCTTTCGGCGCGGCAGGCAAAAAGAGGGGGGTTGTGTGGGGACGGGGCATATCCCGTGGCTTGCTTTGGGAGGGGATCTCCTCTTGGGGGGTAAACCTCGTTGCGACGATTGGATACTGATGAGTTTCGTCTCAATGGGGGAAAAGAGACTCCGTGCGCTCCGTGCCTCAGTGAGAGCTGATGCGTGGGAATGGATTCGGACTTGGTTTCGACGGGAGTTTTGAATTGGAATTTCGCCAATCCTACCGGGGCGGACTGAAGTCTGCGGTCCCGGTGGGACGGGCGTGGCGAGGGCTGACGTTCTGGAGGGGTGTCGGCGGTTGCGGTCATCGAGCAAGGCTCGACGGGGATGATTGAATGGTGGTTTTCTTCCCCTCAGAAAGTTTGGGTCCGAAACCGCAAAGATTTCGACAGAGGGATTGACAAGGGGGTGGGGAATTTCTTTTCTCTTCTTTTCCTCTTTGGTGGTAGTAGCTCAGTTGGTTAGAGCATCGGCTTGTGGTGCCGAGGGTCGCCGGTTCGAGTCCGGTTTACCACCCCATTGAATTTCAAAAGAAGCCCCTGAGTTTTCAGGGGCTTTTTTTGTGAGGGATGGGATCGGGTCGAGCGTTCATCCGTGCGGAAGATTCAATGTGCCTCGCAGCGCGGAATGTGAAAGTGGCCGAGGCGTCTTGCCTCTGGAGTGTGTGGAATCTGAGGCGGGAGACCTTAGCCATCTTTGGGGAGGGGGGCTTTTTCGCGGAGCGTTTTTCCCGGTCGCCAGGACCCTTCGACGAGCATGCGGATGGGGGTTTTGGGAATCCCGCGCTCGCCGCGTTGAATCATTCCGATGAGGAAGTCGATGGCGGTGTGCCCGATGAGCTTCCCATTTTGATCGACGCCGGAGCGGCGTTCCTCGTCTTCGCCGAGGCTGAGCCAGGCGCAGCCGATGTCTTCGGGAATGCGGAGTCCGAGGGCCTCCAGCATTTCGATGGTCGGCTCGTCGGTATCGCTGATGATCACATCCGGTTTGCTGTTCTTCAGCCAATTCGCGAGGGCAGCTTCGTCGCTCTGTCCTTTGGGAACGATACAGGGCTCCATGTGCTCTCTTTGCGGGTGGCGCTGGCGGAACCGCCAATATCCGGCGGCGTAGGCGTTGTCGGTCTTGTTATCGACATATTCGTGGAGGTAGACGCCGATTTTCTTGTAGCCGAGTCGGCTGACTTCCTCCAGGGCCAAGCTCATGCTGTGCGATTGGTGATTCGTGACCAAATGGAAGACGTGGGGGGTGATGCTATAGCCAAAACAGACCGTTGAGAACTGATCGTAGTCAAGATCGAGTCGATCTCCTTGCGTTTGTCGCGGGGGGAGGAGGAGGCCGGCGATGCCCCGGGAGAGAAGAATTTTCGACAGGCGCTTGGGGCTCATGTCGTTGTCGCGCATGGAAAACTCCTGAAGTTCGTATCCCTGCTGCCGAGCGCGGGTCGAGGCCCCCAGAAAATACTCGTTGAAGGTCGGTTGATCCCTCAGTCCTTCATTCTCATCCTGCCAGGTGTCGATCCATGCGATCGTGGACTTGTAGTGAATCGGCAGTTTGGTCTTGCGGTAGGCATTGAGAGCGGTGAGTGCGGGGTCGGGGACATAGCCCATCTCTTGCGCCAGTGCCTGAATGCGCTTTTTGACTTCGGTCGACACCCGCGGGTGATCCCGCAACGCGAGACTGACGGTGCTGTAGTGCACGTTCGCCACCTTGGCGATATCGCGTAGAGTGACTCGGGGATTCATGCCGGGTAGGGTGAGGAAGAGGCGAATCCCCGTCAATGCTCAACAGTTTGAATCCGGAGGTTCTGGTTCTTTGCGGCGGAGGGGTTCAGACTGTTTCCATGACCCAATTTGCCGAGAAGTCTCGACTCAGTTCTGGAGAAGACCGCCGCTCCCAGTCCTGCCGTGCCGTCTTGGCGTTGAACGAGAAGGAAATGGATTTGTTTTTCCCGAAGGGATTTGCGCCGGGCGGTCTGGAGGTCGCCCACTATCGGGGAGGTTGGGATGCGGAGGCATTTTGGGAGGATTTGCAGCGGCATGAGGCGGAGTTGGTGGTCACTTGTTGGTCGACGCCTCCTTTTCAGGAGGAATGGCGGGAGACGCTTTCTTCGTTGCGGTACGTGTGCCATGTGAGTGGAGCGGTTCGCAATCTGTTGCCGCGGGTCTATTTGGAGGAAGGCTTGCTGGTGACGAATTGGGGGAATCTGGCGGCGGCCAATGTGGCGGAGCACGCACTTTTGTTACTGCTGGCGGGGTTGCGCCGACTTTCCGAGTGGCCGAGTGTCATTGCGGGGAAACGTCCTTGGCAGCCGTCTCCGATCGTGACGCGGACCCTTTTCGGCAAGCGGGTGGGCTTGCACGGATTCGGCAATGTGGCACAAAGTTTATCGCGACTTTTAAAACCGTTCGGGGTCGAGATCTCCGCGTATTCGGAGGGGGTGCCGGAGGGACTCTTCGGGGAGTTTGGCGTGAGCCGAGCCGATTCGCTGGAAGCCCTCTTCGAAGGGAATGAGATTGTGGTGGAGTGCGAGGCTTTGAATCCCCGGACGCAGGGAGTGGTGACGCGGGAGGTGTTGGAGCGGTTGCCCACGGGGGCGTTGTTTGTGAATGTTGGGCGAGGGGCAGTCGTGGATGAGCAGGCTCTCTCGGAGTTGTCGGCAGCGGGGCATATCGGCGTGGCGCTGGATGTATTCGATACGGATCCGATTCGCCCGGACTCGCCTCTTCATGATTTGGAGGATGCGGTGCTTTCTCCCCATATCGCGGGGCCGACAAGCGATCAATTTGCCCGATGCGGAGAGCTCGCTGTTCGAAATATTGAAGCGTATCTGGAAGGATCTCCTTTAGAGGCTCAGGTTTCTCTGGAGATTTACGATCGGGCCACTTGACTGTTTTTGCCGGAAGAATTTTTCTCGTCCTTGATATCCCCACCTCGTCGAAAAATCGGAGTATCGCTGATACTTTCCGTTTCGACCCTCTAACCGATCCCCATGAAAATTGAATACCTTACGCTAATCGTTTATCTCGGCGTCTTGCTGACGCTTGGGGGGCTTTTTGCCCGATTCAACAAGAACCTCAGCGACTTTGTGCGCGGCGGAGCGCAGGGGACTTGGTGGATGGTGGGCACCAGCATGCTGATGAGTGGAATCAGTGCGTTCACTTTCACGGGCAATGCCGCGGCAGCTTTTGAAGGGGGGCCGAGTTTGCTGGTCATCTACGCTGCGAATTGCCTGGGATTTGTCATCGGGGGGCTTTTTCTCGGACGTTGGTTTCGGCAAACCCGGGCTTACACCACGGCGGATGTCGTGCGGACTCGTTTTGGTGTTCCGGTTGAGCAGTTCTCCGCTTTTTCATCATTGTTTCTCGGACCGTTCGGGGCCGCGATCCAACTCTATGCACTTTCGCTCTTCACGAGCACGGTGTTGAACATTCCGCTCATCCCCGTGCTGGTCACCATCGGGATCATTGTCACCTTCTACTCGACGACGGGGGGGAAGTGGGCCGTGATGGCGACGGACTTCGTGCAGGCTTTGGTGATGTTCGGCATCACGATTCTTGTCTGCTATCTCTCGCTGAAGGCCGTCGGTGGTTTTGATGCGTTTTTCGGGTTTTTCAAGGATCCCAGGTTTGCCGATGATTTTCGGTTCTTCAACGATGCGGGGCAGTTCGAAGGGGATCGCTTCACTTACAAATGGGCTGCGGTGATCTTCTTCATGCAGATTTATTCGCAAATCAGCATCAGCCAGGCCGGGCGCTTTATTGCGGCCCGGGACGGGAAAGAGGCTTCGCTCTCCTCTTGGTGGGCTTTTGTGCTCATGGCGGCGGGGAGTGCGATCTGGTTTATTCCGCCGATGGTCGCCCGCTTTCTTTTCGAGGCCGACATCGTGGGCAGCGGCGTTGAAAAACCCTCGGAAAGTTCCTACGCTTACATTGCCACTGAGCTTTTACCCAATGGCATGCTGGGGATGCTGATCGCGGCCATGTTTGCGGCTACGATGAGTAGTATGGACTCGGGGTTGAATGCCCAGGTGGGCAACATCGCCCGCAACATCGTGCCGAGAATTCGCGGGGCTCTGGGTTACCAGAATGAGCTCTCACCCAAAACCGAAATCCGTATCTGCCATATTGCGACGGTGGTCCTGGGGATCATTATCATCGCCTACGGAATCCTCATGGCGCGGCAGAGTGAGATCGCCCTGTTTGATGCGTATCTGATCATCGGCTCGATTATCGGAGTTCCGATGGGCTTTCCGCTGCTGATGGGGCTATGGATTAAGAAACTTCCGAAGTGGTCCTACTTCCCGATTTTTGTCGCCTGCATGGTCCCCACGATCTGGTCCTTCATCGACAAAAAGCTCAATGGCACCGATTGGACGATTCAGGAAAGAACGTTGTGGATCCTGATCTTCGGCTTGGTGGCCACCGTGATTTGTCGCCTGCTGTATTTCATCACTTCGGAGCGTGCCCGCAAGGATGTGGACGAATTTTTCGAAACCATGCATACCCCGATCGACTACGAGAAAGAGGTGGGGTCGACGGCAATTGACTACGATCAGTACTTCGTCCTCGCCAAGGCTGTGTTTGGGGTGGGGCTGGCGGTTTTGCTGATATTGCTCGTCCCCAATGATCTGGCCGGGCGCCTGTGTATCCTCTTCGTGTCGGGCTTTATCTTGATCGCGGGGGTTTTACTCTACCTCGGCGGAAAGCGGTCGAAGAAGAGAGTGGAGAAAGCGATGAAGGCTGGAAAACTTTCGGCCGAAGATCTTCCTCCTCCTGATGTGAGTCAGATTCTTTGATTCCCCATCCTGTCCAGGGGAACGATTCCTCGGAGTCCTGCACTCCGGCTCCGTGGGAAAGCGGCCTTCCGGACGTGCGATGGAGTTTATTCCGTGGGAACTGGAGCCCTTTCGATCAGCTTTCGAATCAGGAGGTCTTCGGTGAGCGGTCGGAGTTCTGTCGCTTGTTCGTCCACGAGGACGAGGGTGGAGCGAGTCCCCGGCAGGGTGATTTGTGGGCCTCCGATTCGCAGTTTCCAATCATTTTGCCCTTCTTGCGTCGCTACGTTCAGCAGAGCTTGTTTCGCGCCACTTTGGGGATAGGGATAAGTGGCGGATTCCCCGGGGCCGAGAAGTTTGACCTTTCCGGCCGTATCGAGCTTTACGAGGGTATGTCGCTCGGATAGGTTGAAAACCAGTAGCGTCTCAAGGGGGTGACTTTCCCATGAGTCTTGGGCGACAAATGTTTTGATCCGGTTTGGATTGGTGGCGGATTCCGTCATGAACACGAAGAGACTCCCGGGTTTCTGATCTAGATCGATTTCGGTCACCGTGACCCGTTGGGGTTCGGTCTCTCCTTCCTTGGGGGGAAGCAGGCGATAGAAATCCAAGGTCCCTTTTTTCGGGAGAGGGTAGGTGCGGGAAAAGCTAGTCGTGCGCGCTCTTACCGGAATTTTCTGATCGTCATAATCGTAGTAGAGATCGTTGATCGGAGCGAGCAGGGAAAGGGTTCGAAAGCTCGCCTCCGGCTGTTTTAGGGGAGAGGTTTGTGCGTTTATCTCGGTGTTTCCGAAGAAGATCAACCCGAGGAGGAAAAGGTTTTTCCAGTGCCCGCGAGTGGAAGAGCGCTTTAGATTTGTTCGGGTCGGAGCCATCGTAACGAAAGGATTTTGAATTTGCGTCCGAATGCCAGATTCTCGGCGTTCAGGCTGCTTGCAGTATCATCGGAAGTGTTCGCGCTTTCGTCGATATAGTCGATCTTGCGTTGGACAATGGCCTCGCACCAAATGCGTCCTCCGGATTTCCGAGTGAGCGGATCCATGACTTCGCCGTAGGTGCGAATGACGAAGGTGTCGGAGCGGGCGCTGAGTCCTGACCCAATGGCGGAGAGAATATCCCCCTGGGTGAGGAATTGAGGCGAGAACGCTGATTTAGAGCCATAGGCCCGAGTCTCCTCACTCGGGCCACTGTAGCCTTTCAAGAGGTCGAGGTCGTAGTTGTTGAAGCCCGAGCCTCCAGTGGGGGCATTGGGCTGCGAGTCGTAGAAAGGATTGCTTCCACGTGCGGCGTAACTGTTGGTTTCGCCCGCATTGATGGCAGCCGAACCGGTATAGGTTCGGTCCAGCGCGGCTTGAAGGACCCCGGTGAAGCGTTCATCGGTCGCGGTGGATGGGTTGTCGACCAAGCGCCGGTTGATGAAGTCGGCCAGGGAGACGAAGGGACCGCGATTTCGGCTTTCTGCGACGATGTTTTTTGCGAGTTCGGCAATCTGCTCGTCGGTGAGTTGCTTGTATCCCTGCCAGGCCCAGGACTGATTTCCCGAGGCGGAGGTCGGTCGGCTGAACCGTGGGAGAGGGGACTGAAGTTCCGTGCCCGAGGCGGAGCCGGTTTCCGGATTGTAGGCGAGCTGGTTGATTCCGCCCAATATTGCCCGCCACGCCTGTTCCGAAGTGGAATTTATGTTGAAGCCGCCGTTCACGGAAAGACCCGACGCTGCCAATGACGCATCACGCAGATCCGAGTCAGATATAGTATCGGATCTGAGAATACGGGAGTTCGGGAGTTCGTTGGGGATTGTTGTAGAACTCGTGTCGGAGTTGGAGCCAGTGCCAGCGTGGGGAACGGTCGAGACAAAATACCGATCCCAGAGGCTTCGATTGAGTAGCCATGAAATGTCATAGTAGGCTACAATGGAATTGGTCGGGCGGTAATAGGAATTGAGGCTCTCGGCCATGCTTTGATAGACCTGTCCAAGTTGATCCTTGAAGTGGAAGTCTCCGACGCCGTTCCCGATCGGGTAGGCCGGGTACGTATTCAGCTTGGAAAGATTCGCATGTTGTAGTTGTCCGAGAGCTAATAGCGGTTGTGACTCCGGTCGGATTTCGAACAGCGTTGTATCGATGATCTCGGACGCCGAATCCAGCGAGATCCCGGAGGAGGCACGCTTCAGTCCGCTCTCCATGGTGAACTGGTCGAGGCTGATTCCCTTGTTGCAACGACCGAAGTAGTTCAGCGGTTGTCCGTCGAGTTCGCTGCGGGTCACTAAGGGAGCGCGAGGATTGTTTTGCGCGATCCAACGAGTTTCCACATAGGTGTTTGGCGACTCGGAGACATCCGAGAATATCTTATTGAAGCTGATGACAGAGGTCGGACCTACTGGATAATCGAGGGGGCCTTCGTCCTGAAGAAGATGGACTTCGGCACCGCCGCTTCCCTGGGTGATTCGGTTGATTGACTGATACCACTGTTGATCGTTCGAGCTATCGGTCGTGTAGTCGCTGCGTCCCTGATCGACGACTCCCAAGTATAAGTCGGATTCGCCCCGTTGCATATTGACTCGGCGAGTGCTGGGGTCTTCTCCGATAAATTCGTAGTTGGAGACACGGAAGTCATATGCGGATTCGCCGGGTCCAAAATCAAGTCCGTTGCGATTGAGAAGAATGAAGTTGTAGGCTTTGTATCCCTCGTCATTGGTCAGCACATTGGTCGGCACGTCGTTTTGCGGTGCGCTGTACTCTTTGCCGCTTTCGGAATCCGGTAGCGAAAAGATCAAACTCTCACCGGGTTGGATCGTCGGGGAGTCGATGAGAAAGCGGACATAGCTTCGATAGGTGCCACTGGAAGCACCCTTCGAAAAATCGATGGTTTCTTTCGCGACCCAGTTGGGGTCCGTGGGATCGAGACTATCGTTCATCTGGAGTTGAATTCGTGCGTAGGTGCGATTGGTGTAGCCCACCTCGTATTGCGCGGCGGCAATCGGAGTGGTGTAGGGGTTCCAGAGAACGACGACCGGATACATCGCGAGACGGATCGGCGCTCCGTCGGCAGCACCTTGCGGAGCCACATATTCGAGACCGAGAGCAAAGTAGGTGAGTACGGGCGAGATGCCTGTCTGGGTTTCTGTCGGCAGCCGCGGGGTCAGCCCGGTCGCTGGTGCCGTGGTCTGCGCGAAGCTCCTCAACATTCCCCACGTCGGAACGCCAAATTCGTCCCCACTGCCACCTTCAGGGGTAAACAAGTATTCGTCATTCAATGGAGTGGTCGCGTCGGTTGCCAACAGGGCGGAGAGATCTTGTTTGAGTCCGCCTGCGTAGCTGTCGACCGGAAGTGATTCGGAGTGGGGGGTCAGGTGGTGGAAATTCGTGCGTACGGCCGTTTTCATGTCCGACTCGCTCTGTGCTGCAGTGAAGGCCAAATCGCCGAGCCAATTGATTTTTGGCGAAGCACTGTAGGTCGGATCGAAATTGTTACCGATCAATTGAGTGGGATCGAAGGCGTTCAGGTTTTCTTGGTCGACGAGCTCGATGGCCGCGCGTTGGGCGGTGACAAAAGCGGCCGGCAGTTGGGTGCCCGATGGCATGCCCATGGTCACATTGGCTTTGGCGTTCTCATCGCCGATCCACCACGCGTAGCGGCCGGAGGTTGAGGCATTTGGATCGAATTCGACGAGGGGAGCGGCAACGTGGTCGGAGGCTCGGTTGACTGTGTTCGGGCCGACGAGGGCGACCTGTGTGTCAGTGGAGGACGGAGCTGTGCTGATGCGATCGAGATCGATAGCACTGTTTGGTTCGAAATTGAACGATGCGGGAGGTGATTCGATGTGCCCGTCAGCGGCTACTTCCATGTTGGGAATGGTCTCGTTGCCACTGACCAGCCAATTGAGCAATCTCGCTTGGGAGCCTCGAGAATTCGAATGGGTTGTGATCGTCTGAGCCAGGGAGCTGGGAGGCGCAGTGTAGTCTGCGGATGCGGCGTTTCCGTAAACACCGATCCAGTTTCCGTTTGCCGTGGTACTTCCCGTCCAATTTTCATTGAGGTTGGCGGTCGCGGTCGTGCGCTGGTCGGGGCCAGCATATTTTTGCAGTTCGCCGACGGCAACATTGAGGGCCAAAAGCGCATTTTGCCGGGCGATCTTTACTTGAGCGGTCTGGATCGATTGTTGGGCTTCGATTTGCGTGACCGAAATCAGCGTAACGAGAATCAAGAGGATGAATCCCATCAGCATCAGCGCAGTGATCAGCGCAAAACCGTCCGTCCGTGGTGATCCAGTGTCTTTGTCGGGTGTGGTTTTAAAGTGAGGTAGTTGCATGGGATGGAGTCCTGGTGGTCGTGGGGAACAGGCATTTTACTCGTTTTTCGTGTGTTTGAGAATGAAGTTGTGGTAGATCTTGCGCAGGTCGGAAGAGGGAACGGACAGGCCATGATGGGTGCCGTCGGGGACACTGATGATTTCTTTCGGAGCCTTGATCTGGTTGTAGACGGCGAAGACTGACGGGGCCGGGCAGGTCGTATCCGAGAGGCCGACGGTGATCAGGGTGTCGCCTTGGATGCGGCTCGCGAAGTTTACGGTATCGAAATAGCTCATGGTCTTCTCAACGACATCTCCTTCGGGGGTACCGGTCTTGGCCTTATTGAGTCCGGGCCAGCCGGGGATCTCGCCGGCAATGTTGCTCAAGGCCGGGACGATGGCGATCGTGGCCGATACGCGTGAATCCAGACCGGCGGCAGCCAGGGCTTGGCCTCCTCCTTGGCTGACCCCGTAAGTGATGAGGTTTTTGCCGTCCCATTCCGGGCGAGAGCAGAGAAAATCGATGCCCCGGAGCAAGCGGAGATTCATGCCGAGGAAGTAGTTGTTGTCGCGATCGTCGTTGCCTTGGTAGCGATAGTTCTTCAGCTCCCCATCCTCCAGCTCGTCGTAGTAGGACTGTGGTTGGCCGTTGAGCATGCCGTGGGCATTGATGTCGAGGACCAGGGCCTTGTATTTCTCTGCCATGGCGAGCGTGTTGACCAGGCTGGAGCGGCACCAGCCGCCTTTGACTCCAGCGGCGTGGAAGACGAGGATTGCCGGATTTTCCCCGGCTGAAGAATCGCTGGGCATGGCAAAGTATCCCCGCATGGGTTCTGTCCCGGGGGTGGGAATCTCGACGTTGAAATAAGAGTAGCCCATCGCTTCCAGACGCTGAACTTTGGCAAGATGGTCGGGGTTTTGGGTTTCAATCGCAAACTGCTCGCTCGTGACCGGAGAAACGATCGCTTCTGCGGGGGAGGCTGCGAGCCGGGCTTTTTGTTGGTTCCAGAACTTGTCGAAATCGGCCGGTGTTTCCCGGGTGGGCTCGAAGGAATCCGCGCCGAATACGATCCCCGACATCGCTGCGGGACGACGTTCGCCGGGAAGCAGCACGGAGCAGCGAAACCAACCGCTTTCACGCGATGTATAGGTGACCTCTTGATTGGCGGCCGCAGTGTCGAGTGACACCGTATCGAGCGTTTTCCAAAGGTTCTTCGTCAGACGATATTCCGCGGTTTTCGAGGAATCCGGATTCTTGTTTTCGATCGCAAAGGTCGCGGTTTCTCCCATGTCATAGAGCCCGTCGGAGTGATCGACGGAAATCGAATAATCGGACTTGGCCGCTTGAGCACTTGCGAAAGGGATCGCGAGTGCGGCTCCGAGGAAGAGGTATGGTTTTAGATTCATAAGCGATTCGAGTATTTGGAAAGGATTACGCGATGAATGCGGTCGATGAGACCGGCGAGAGCCAGTAGGGTTCACCTTCCTCCAGGAAGGCTAAGGCGTCGAGGAAGACACCTGCAGTCCAGCCCATCATGGCCGGAGGTTCCGAGGGAATGCCCGTGTCGGCGGTGTTGTTGGCGAGGGTATCGGGATTGATGAGATAGCCGGCTTCTTCGGTGGCATGATGGCTCCCATCCAGAACGTTGTATTTCTCCCAGAGATCACCGGTCTTCTCGAAAGTTTGGGTCACGCATTCAACGTATTTTTCAGCAATTCGTCGGGCTGCATCGTGGTACCCGTAGCGTTCGAGGCCCCGGTAGGTGATGTGCTGGAGGCAGGCCCAGGCGTTTGGGTGATCCCATTGGAAACGGCCGGAAAACTCGCTCGGTGCGGTCGGGGAGATCCCGTAGGCATGTTCCAGTCGAGGAAGGAGGTTGCGAACGACGCTGGAGGCCTGATCGCGGGAGGCCAAGCCCGCCCAGAGAGGTTGGAAGGATGCGGCGGATTCAACCGTACTCAATGCTTGGTTGCGAAGATCGTAGTCGACAAAGATTCCGAGTTCCGGGCTCCAGCAGTAGTCTTTGATCAGGTTTTGCCGAAGTTCCGCTCTCAGTTGCCACTTGGCCCAGTCGGATTCGGTCGGGGCCCACTGGGATAGGAGGATTTCATAGAGCCAGAGATTTGTATTGAGATCGATGGAGCAGAATTCGGCACAGCGGTGGTCGAAGCGGGAGTTGAAGTCCCATCCGGACTCGCATTCGGCCATTGCCTGATAGGCGGTGGACACCTGATCTTCGGCTCGTTCATCCGCCCGTCCGAGCCGATGTTTGACCGTCTGGAAGAATTCTTGCAGCTCGTTCGAGGTGGCGTGATTTCCGTAGTGGGCCAATCCGACGGTCGAACTTCTGCGTGTCGTCCAAAATTCGTACTCCTGCTCAAGAAGCGGATAGGCGGCGCTCCGTAGTTCATGGTCGCCGCGATGATGATCCACGAGTCCCACCATGGCGGCGAGGTAGGGAGGCTGGGACCGGTTCAGGTAGTAGCTTCGGTTCCCGTTGGGGACGTAGCCGTAGCGTTGGACCTGCGCGAGAAGGTTGCGCGCATTATTCTCGGCGAGCTCGATGCGGTCGGAATGAATCAGCCCGAGAGTCGAAAAGTAGGTATCCCAATAGTAGAATTCCTGAAAGGCTCCTTTGCGCGACGGAATCGTGTAGGGGTGGGGGAGGCCAATGAGAGTGCCGTCGTCTTCCGTGCAGGAGCGGATGGTCTCGTCCCATTGGGAGAGAATGAAAGCTTTGACTTCGGATGTGCGGGTGGAAGACATGACGGAGTTTCGTGTCGGTTGGGGGGATTGAGAGTATTAGAGTTTCTGGAGAAGCCGAGGCCAAGATCTGCGCTATTCACACTGTTGAGCGGTTGGTTGCGGACTTTCCCGGGCGATGGATCGGGCTGGGTCGGACGCGGAGAATGTCTATCGCGTCGACGGGATCTGTGATTGTCTCAGGGTTGTTCCGTCCGGCGGACGGAGACATCATTGACGTAGAGATGCCATTTTGCGGGAGTTTCGCTCGATCCGAAAAGGATGCGATCGACAAAGTTCACGGGATGGGTCGTGGAAACGTCGGAAAGAGCGGGGGTTCCGTCGAGGAAGATATCCGCGGTCTGGGCTTCCGGACGAAGGTCGACTCTGACCTCGTGCCAAGTGTTCTTCTGGATCGGGCCGACGATTTGCGGGGTCCCCTCGGAATCGATGAAGATGAGATTGCCTTTGCCATCGGTCTCTAATTCGACCGCGGTGGTGTTTCCGCTGAGAAGTTGCATGCGATGTCCTTTGAGAATGCCGTTCTCTTTGAACGACCAGCGGGCGGTGATTGGCTGGCTTTGGGGAAGGAAGCTCTTCCAGGCCTCCGCATAGCCTTCCGGGTTCTCATCCCAGAATTGCATGCACTGGCCCGGGTCGCCAGCGATTTCGCGGATGGCGACATTGGTTTGCCGCTCAGCGTGGACGTGCCATCCCTCGGGCCTCTTATTCGTCGGCATCGCATCGAAAGTTTCCTCAAGGACGACGGCGGGCGGCTCCTCGGGGCTTGTCGACTGGGTTCCATATCCGGTGGGTTGAACGAGAGAGAAGGCGTCTTCGGGGTTCCCTACGATGTAGGCGATGTCGTCATAGAAAATCTCCCGGGTTTCTCCCTCATCATAGTTGCGGTAGTCCCAGCAATAGGGGCCCCATTTGATATAGGCACCGGCTGTCATTTCCTCCGAGGTTGTCCAGCCGCCGTTCCCCAGTTTGATGTCCGTGTACTCGACCGTGGGCTCGGACTCGGGCGCACCATCCATCCATGCCCGGAGGATGCCCGTGTTGTTGTTGGAGAATTTGCAGTAGAGGATGAAATCGTGCCAGGTCTCTTTGGTGAGTTCCGGGGCGAGCGTGGTGTAGACGGTGACCTCCTTGCGTCCGTCGCCGACACCGTAGGCACCTTCGAGCATGAGTGCTCCGTTGTCTTCGAGGTGAACGGTGATCGTGATGTTGGTTTTGGGCAGGCTGTGGTCCCAGGCGTGGATTTGGCCGAGCACGATGTTTTTTCCCGGAGTGGGGAAATCGGCGGGGGCATAGAGGCTGAACCCAAACCAGCCTTCGCTGGTGATTCTCGGTAAGTGAAATCCGGAGGACCCTTCGACGCTACGGCCGGACCGGCGTCCATTGTAGTTTTCTTCCTTCCAGACGATGCGATGGACCTTGGAGCCGGAGCGGGCGGGAAAGTCCGTGGGCTCGACGATCTCGGAAACGTTTCCTTCGAGAACTTCGACGTTGAAAGGGGAGAAGCTTCCATCCTCGAAATCTTCCGAAGCGGTCTGAGCATAGTTCGCAACCGGAAGGGCGAGAGTGATGATTCCAAGCGCGGCGATAAATGGGGTTCTATTCTTCATCATGAGGTTTTGAAGTTTGTGCTCCTTACTGTCGTTGACGTCGGTCCAATAGCCAAGTGTCGACTTGCTCAAACTGTTGATCTCGGGGATCGACGGGGGTCATCGTGCAAGGCTCGATGCGAAAGAATGCATCGGCGCTTTGCCGATGAATGAGGGATCAAGTTCTTTGTAGCATCCCCTCGTAAGGCGGATGACGGAGGCGGGCGGGAACACTCCTGAAGATTTGCAGGGAACGGTCTTTTCGGTGGCTAAGGTGCTGAATGTGAGAGAGCAGAAGTCGATCAACGGCTACTGCTCAACAGTTTGAGCAATGATCGGGTTGCTGATTTTGAGCAAATCCCCCATAAATTTGGGCAGAAACTATAACTCGAACCACCCTAACCCCCCAAGAAAATGAATAAAAAAGGAATGAGAAGTACCCTGTTCTCGGCGATTGATTTCAAGTCCAGCTTGCTGGCGATCGGAACTCTGTCTACTTTCATGGTTGGATCCGTGGAGGCGGTCGACATCGGATATTGGACTTTCGAGGAAGGCCTGGCGGGGACCGATATCGTTACCGCCGTCAGCTCGGCGAATAGTCCGACTATGGACGCGACGCAGCATTCGGGCAATGAGATCCCCGCCGCTTACAGTAGCAATGTGGGAGGCGCCTACGTTTATGACCCGGTCAGTGGATCGTATCGGTCGAATAATTTGTCCATGTATGGTGCGGCAGGTGCTGCGAGTGACGACACTCAGCTCGTTATTACCGGGGGATCGAGTCAGTTGACCAATAGCTATACGGTCGAAATGTTCATCCTTGTCACGGATCCCAATAATGGTGACGGGCCCGCGAATCTTTCAGGCACTGACCGGATCGTGAACATCGACGGAAATACCCGCTACAATGTTAACGTGGGAAGTAACAATCTTCAGTTCCGAGTGGATACGCCCACTGACAGTAGTGGCACGTCCGTTTACGAATACGGAGCCCCCCTCGAGGATGGGCAGTGGCATCACTTGGGGTTCACCCTGGATTATGACAGTCTTGTCGAGCAGACGACGATTTCTCTTTATGTTGACTATGCTAACGCGGGTTCGGTGGTCATCGATGGACAGTTTGATCCCTTCAATGACATTCGGTTCGGGCATGATGGAAGCAATGATGGCATCTATGACTGGTGGTTCGACGAGGTTCGCATCAGCGATTCCGCGCTGACGAGCGATCAGTTCCTCCGTTATTCGGCCGTACCGGAGCCCTCGACCTTGGCATTGATCTCGGGAGTGATTGCCCTCGGCATCGTCGTGACGCGCCGGCGTCGTTCGTAAGGGGTCAATTCCGAAAAGGTTGACGGGGAAATCGCCGCAATCGTCCCTAGGTCCCAAGTTTTTCGATGGCTCGCACCAACGGGACGAAGATTTTCGCCTTCGGTCTATTCGCTTCCGCGAATGCGGATGCGGTAGAAGTTTGTGTCGCTGCCGTTGTTGGGCGTGAGGGAGGCGGTTCGGCGATTTTCGTGGCTCTGAAAGCTTGCCCTCGGGAGGGTCTGCCAGCTGTCGGGGTCGGAGAGGTCGTCGGTCCATTGCACTTCGTAAAGGCAGTTGGGGTTGTGGGGGAAATAGTCGATCTTCACTTGGCCATTTTCCCAACGAATCTGATGCTGGAAGTGATCTTGGGCGTTTTCGGGATTTGTTCCCATCAGGGTCTCGTTCTCGTCGCTCCAGCCATCGAGGTCGGAGTCGGCTTGGTAGGTGGCGGTAAAAGTCACGTTTTCCGTGATCTGATTGGTGGCGATGCCGGACGGTTCGGAGGTCCATCCGTTAAAGATCCAGCCGGGATCGACTGAAAGGGTGGGTTCTCGGGCGGTTGAGTCTTCGGGTACGAACTGATTTAAAGAGATTTCGTCTGAAGTGATACCGTGACTAGATGGATCGAAAGTTACCTGGAAGCCGGAGATGATGAGGAGAGAGTTCGAAACTATATTCTCACTGTGTTCAGAACTGTAGAAAGTCCACTCCTGGCCATCTATGTAGAAAGTCACATCGAGGCTTGAGAGGGGAACGATTCCGTATGGATTTTCGAGGATTAATCCAGAGTCCGACCAGTCGATGCCGTTGAGATCAATCTCTTCGCCTAATTGGAGCTCGCCTCCGATTATCCCTGTCCCACCTGAATACCAGTTCGGATTTTCCAGAACCAAGGTCCCACTTCCAGTTTTTGAGATGTCGACGGTGCCATTTCCTGAAACGCTGCCGGAAGAATCTTCTTCATTGGATTGTGCGTCAGTCTCCTGAGCCGGGGCCGGGGCCGTCAGACTGCAGAGGAAAAGAAGGGAGAGAAAGGTTTTCATGAAAATTGACTCGCGGAATTTATGGAATGCTCTGGATTTGGGAGGGTCCAGTGCAAAGTTGGAGCATAGGGCTTTTTGTTCGAGGAACACGATTCTCTTCCTATTTTTTGGGAACCCTCTGGAGCGACCGTTTTCCGGCTTCAGTGGGATGCGCGGCACGGGGACATCGGTGCTGCCATTGGGGTGGATTGCGAATCGGAGGCTGGACAGAGATCATTTGGTCCCTAGTTTTCTGAGGGTATGCGGTTTGGTGTCAGAACTCCTCTTGTTTGGATTGGGCTCGCATTCGGGCTGTGGCTTTCGCTTGGCGTTTTCCCTGCGCAAGCGCAGCGGGCGGTGGAGGCGGGGATGCCGAATCCTCCCGGTCGTCCTACGGAGGTCAAAGTGGGGGTGTTTCTGGCCGACATCATTGATGTCGACGAGTTGAACGAAACCTTTGAGGTCGAGTTGATCTTGACGGCGGAGTGGGAAGATCCCCGATTGGCCTTTGACCCGGCAGAGGAAGGGACTGCGGAGAAACTTTTTCAGGGAGCCTTTCAATTTAACGAAATCTACGCAGCCTGGTGGCCCCAGCTTCTGTTCGTGAACCAAATTGGGAGTGGCGATACCAACGCCGTGAAAATCTCCATTTTTCCCGATGGGCGCGTGCGTTATCTGGATCAACGTAGTGTCCTCTTGGAGACTCCGATGGCTTTGCGGGCCTTCCCCTTCGATCATCAGAGTTTGGTGGCGAAGATCGTATCGTTTGGGGACTACAGCAATCAGGTGAAGCTTACGGTCGATGAACGGGTGTCCGGGGCGAGCGAGGAATACGCAGAGGTGAACGACAAGGTGAACATCGCCCAATGGGAGCTGAAGAGTGTCGAGTTGGAAGAGGGCGAGGCTGATTTTCGCTATTACGGGGGGCGCGAGAATTTCTCTGAGCTGACCCTTACGATCGGTTTGAAGCGCAAATCCGGGAACCTGATTTGGAAGGTGATCTTACCGCTGGTTATTCTGGTGCTCCTGATGTGGGCGGTTTTCTGGATGGACGAGGACAACCTTTCCGATCGTCTGAATGTTTCTTTTATCGGGATTCTGACTATCGTGGCCTATCAGTTCCTGATTGATGGCTCGATGCCACGAATCGATTACTTCACCTTCACCGATGCGGTGTTGCTGTATTCGTTTTTGGTGATGTGCCTGACGATTTTCGAGAGCCTGGTCCTGTATTCCCTCTGTAAAAAGGGGCGTAAAGAGTTTGCCGAGAAAATCGATGTGGTCTTTCGCTGGTTCTTCCCGGTGCTCTATTTCACCGGCGTGATCGCGAGCTACTTCTACTACATTTAGTCGGGAAGGCGTCGTAAAAGTCTCATCTGCGGGTTTTTGCCGACTGCGTATCGCTGGGACGGACCGCACGACTAAAGTCATGCGGGTACGGGGGGATTGCGAAGGAGCGGAGGGAGAGGGTTCCTTTAGGTCCCTCGCGTTGCCTCTCCGGTAGGGCCGTAACTTTAGTTGCGCCCTTGCGTTGCCGCTCGGCCCGCGTGGTTGATCGGTCTCACCCGGCCTTCGCCCGAGGTTGGGGGGGACCGCACGACTAAAGTCATGCGGGTACGGGGGGATTGCGAAGGAGCGGAGGGAGAGGGTTCCTTTAGGTCCCTTGCGTTGCCTCTCCGGTAGGGCCGTAACTTTAGTTGCGCCCTTGCGTTGCCGCTCGGCCCGCGTGGTTGATCGGTCTCACCCGGCCTTCGCCCGAGCCTTCGCCCGAGGTTGGGGGGGACCGCACGACTAAAGTCATGCGGGTACGGGGGGATTGCGAAGGAGCGGAGGGAGAGGGTTCCTTTAGGTCCCTCGCGTTGCCCCTCCGGTAGGGCTGTAACTTTAGTTGCGCCCTTGCGTTGCCGCTCGGCCCGCGTGGTTGATCGGTCTCACCTGGTCTTCGCCCGAGGCTACGGGGGACCGCACGACTAAAGTCATGCGGGTACGGGGGGATTGCGAAGAAGCGGAGGGAGAGGGTTCCTTTAGGTCCCTCGCGGTGCTTCTCCGGTAGGGCCGTAACTTTAGTTGCGCCCTTGCGTTGCCGCTCGGTCCGCGTGGTTGATCGGTCTCACCCGGCCTTCGCCCGAGGCTATGGGGGACCGCACGACTAAAGTCGTGCGGGTACGGGGGGATTGCGAAGGAGCGGAGGGAGAGGGTTCCTTTAGGTCCCTCGCGTTGCCCCTCCGGTAGGGCCGTAACTTTAGTTGCGCCCTTGCGTTGCCGCTCGGCCCGCGTGGTTGATCGGTCTCACCCGGCCTTCGCCCGAGGCTATGGGGGACCGCACGACTAAAGTCGTGCGGGTACGGGGGGGATTGCGGAGGAGCGGAGTGAGAGGGTTCCTTTAGGTCCCTCGCGTTGCCCCTCCGGTAGAGCCGTAACTTTAGTTACGCCCTTGCGTTGCCCCTCGGTCCGCGTGGTTGATCGGTCTCACCCGGCCTTCGCTCGAGGCTATGGGGGACCGCACGACTAAAGTCATGCGGGTACGGGGGAGACGAAGCTCCCACGCGTAGGAAGGGACGGAGAGGCAGTGTGCGGGAGCTGGAAGCTCCCACTACTTTGAGATGCGTTGGAGAGGGGGTGTTGTTCAGGCATTCGCCTGCTGCGTATCGTTGGGATGGGCCGCACGACTAAAGTCATGCGGGCACGTCGGAGGGGTAGAATCGTGGGAAAGGGACGGAGTACTTCAGCGATTCCTTCGCCGGGTGGCCAAGGCCATCCCCACGGCTCCCATCCCTAGGATGGCGGCGTAGCTCGACGGCTCGGGGATGGCGAAGACGGCGTTGCGGACGTTTTCGATCTCACTGAGGTTGAGGACGCCGTCGTAGACCCGGACGTCACTGATGTACGCGGGAGGGGTGCGGTCGGAGGTCGGGGCGGCGGGGGTCCCTCCGATGCGAAGGAGCGAGCTGGGATCGAGGGCTCCGGTCTGGTTGCCGCTGTTCAGGAATGCGGCGGCGGTGGATTCGTTGCCCGTGTAAAAGGAGACCTGATTGCTCCCGAGCGTGCTGTCGTAGGTGACGGCAATGAAGGCCCAGCTATCGTTTGCCGAAAAGTTTCCCGAGACCGCGGGGTTATTTATCGTGTTTACGTTGAAACTCGTATTGAAGCCGGATGGGGAGTGATTGTTGGAAACCCGAAGATCAAATCCATCGTAGGGTGAGGGCGTCAGTGTGGAAACGAATCGTTCATTATTGGAGAGCGTTCCCTGAATGTTCACCCAGAGGGTGAGCGTCAACGCGGTCAGTCCGTCGTAGGAGGTTCCGGTATTGGCCTCCATGTAGTTGTTGCCCGCAGAGTTCGGGGTGAGGTCGAGGGACTGGGTGTAATTGCCGGGAGCGTCACTGGTGTAGGCGGCAGAGCCGTAGAGGGTTCCGTCGGCTCCGATGCTTCCGGAATCCGTCGTATTCCCGTTGAGCTGATAGTGGGAAATGAGCGTCTGGGCGCTGACCGCGAGAGAGGATGCGGCGAAGCCCGCCAGCGGGAGAAGGGCGAGTTTGAAGGCGGAGCAGCGGAAGAAAGAGTGCGTGACCGGAATTTGCATGGGATTTTCGAAACTGGGGAGAGAGGGGAGGTCGCTTAAATAGCCGAAAGGGTAGGTAAACTTAAGGAAGATTTCTTGGATTATCGAATGTCTCCGAGACTATTTTGGGCACTTTTTGGAGCTTTTTCGTTGTTTCGGGGGCGAAATGGGCTCCAAAGGCCCTGATCGGGGAGGATGACGGAAGGGGGGTCATTCGGGAACATGGGCAGAATTTTGCTTTGCCCTTTCTTCCATCCTTCTGCCTCTCCGGTTTGTTGTTCAGGCTTCAGTCTGTCTCGTCTCCGGGGAGGGCCGCACGACTAAAGTCATGCGGGTACGTCCGAGGGGCAGAGTCGTGGGATCTCTCCCGCTTCCGCGCGTAGGACGTGGCGGAGGGGCAGCGTGCGGGAGCTGGAAGCTCCCACCACTTTGAAATACGATGGAGAGGGTTGAAGAGGTTCTGTGGATTGCCGGAGAGTTTTCGGCGCGTGTGGTTCATCGAGCAGAGCTCTATGCGACGGGTTGAAATGGGGCGTCACCCATCGGAGGCGATATTCTGGAGTTGAGATCAGAGTTGTCTGATTCCCGGTCATTCTCGGTGATCTTCGCCCTAGAGAGCGCTGTTCGTCTGGAGCTCCTTGAAGGCTCCGTTGCGGAGGGTGAGTTCCTCCGGAGGGCCGACTTCGATGGCCTCGCCTTCTTTCATCACGACGACCAGGTTGGCGTTGCGGATCGTGGAGAGCCGGTGGGCGACGATAAAGGTCGTGCGGCCCCGAATGAGGTTCTCGATGGCGGACTGAACCTCGCGTTCGGAAATGACGTCGAGGGCGCTGGTGGCTTCGTCGAGAATGATGACCTGCGGGTTGCGGATGACGGCCCGGGCGATGGCGAGGCGCTGACGCTGGCCACCGGAGAGCTTGAGTCCGTTTTCCCCAACGGGCGTATCGAGCTTCTGCGGGAGGTCGTTGATGACTCCGCGGAGATTGGCCACGTCGAGGGCGTTCCAGATGTCCTCGTCGGTGAAGGGGTCGAGGCCGTATCCGACATTGTCCCGGATGGTGCCCGAAAAGAGAATCGTTTGTTGGGGGACCATGGCGATGTGGCGGCGCCAGCTGCGCATGTCGATCGATTCCATGGGAAGGCCATCGAGAAGAATCTGGCCGGATTGGGGACGCAGAAAGCCGATCGCGAGCTGCATTAGAGTGCTTTTGCCGGAGCCGGATTCGCCGACGAAGGCTACACAGGTGCCGGGCTTGACCGAGAGACTGAAGTTGGAAACGGCCGGTCGATCCTGCCCGTGATAGTGAAAGTTGACGTTGCGGAAATCGACGCAACCGCCAACGGACGTGACAGAGGTTTTGCCCTCGTTCTCTTCGAGGTCCGGGCACTCGAGGATCTCTCCGATGGAGCGGACAGAGGCCATACTCTTGGAAAACTGCGGCATCAGGTTGAGGAGTTGCTGCACAGAGCCGACCACCATCTGGAAAAGGGCGGAGTAGAGGGCGATCTTGTCGAGGCTGGCATGGCCTTGAATGACCATCCAGGTGACCCCCATCGTGATCAACAGAACGGCAAACATGAAAACCACGAAGGCGTTGGCCCCGAAGATGGCGTTGATCGAGTCGACCCGCTGTCCGCGTTCGCGCACATGCTCGAGTTGGCGCTGGACGTTTTCCGTTTCCTGTTGTTCTACGCCGTGGGCACGGGTCACGGGGACCATGTCGATCATTTCGGAAACCCGCTGCGACATGCCCTCGAACTCGTGGCGGAGTGCGTCGTTGCGCTTGCGCATGGCGTCGCGGAAGATGCGAATCAATCCTACCGCCAGTGGGGTGGCGATCAGGTAGCCCAGGGCGACGAGAGGCTCTTGGATGAGCGTGTAAGTGACGGCGAAAACAATCGAGAGGATGGCCCCCATGGAGGCGTTGAAGTAGACTTCGGAGAAGCGAACGATTTCGTCGACGTCCCGGAGGACCTTGGACTGTAGGCGTCCGGTCTCCCGTTCGCTGTGGAAGTGCATCGAGAGTTGTTGGAGGCGTCGGACGAGGGCGGCGCGCAGGCGAAGCTCCATGTTGCGGGTGGCCCGACTGCTGCCCCGGATGAACCACATGTGAAAGGGAACATTGGAAAAGAGGAGGACGAGGTAGGCCCCGTAGAAGAAAATGAGATATTCCCAAGGCTCGCTCATGTCGCTGTCGGCTATGCGAATCGACTCGGCGATGACGAGCGGGAAGACCAGTATCGGCGCTTGCTTGATGAGGAACAGCATCAACAGTCTCAGGTGTTCCCATACAGGAATTCCGAGGAGACGCAGGTAGGTGCGAAACGGTTCGACGCTCTTGTATTCGCGCTCCAGTTCTTTGGTAATGATTGGCATGTCGACAAGGGCCCGGCCGCAGTCGCCCGGGCGAGCCTCTAAGATGCAGGTGTTGGAAGGATCGGAAAGGAAGTGAATCGTTCCAACCTTGGAGGCCTCCGATAGCGGTCCTCCGTGAAACGGTTGAGGGCGATTATACCACAGGGCGAAGAGCGAGGGTGAAAAAAATGTGGAAAAATGTGAGTTTTTTGTGGGCGAGGGAACGGTTTCTCGAGACCGGTGCGTCGGGCTGGGAAGATGGGGAAATCACCCACGGCTTCGTCTTTTGGTATTCTTTTTGCTCTTCTCTCCTCAATATGGGAACGGGGCTAACAGCAGGAGTGGAGAGGACCGGAGTTCTCGAACCATCGGAGGAGGTCCGCAATCGGTTGGAGCAGCTTCGTGAGCGGCCGATCGTTCTCTCCGCGGAGGGGATTACGAAACAATTCGGATCGGGCAAGCGGCTCGTCACGGCCTTGGATGATATTTCCTTCCAGGTGCATCGGCGCGAGTTCCTCAGCATTCTCGGGCAGTCGGGCTGCGGAAAGTCGACGATGATTCGCATTCTCGCCGGACTGGAGAAGCCGACTAGCGGACAGATCCTGCTCGACGGAAAGCCGGTTTCCGGTCCCGGGCCGGAGCGCGGGATGGTCTTTCAAGCCTATACGCTCTTCCCGTGGCTGACGGTGAAGAAGAACGTGATGTACGGCATCAAGGTCGGCGGGCAATCCTCGTCGGAGGCCGAAAGGCAGGCCCGTGAGTGGATCGACTTGGTGGGATTGTCGAAATTTGAAAATGCCTATCCTCACCAACTTTCCGGGGGGATGAAGCAGCGGGTGGCCATCGCCCGGGCCATGGCGAACCGTCCGCGGATACTTCTCATGGACGAGCCTTTCGGTGCGCTCGATGCGCAGACGCGGGGGCAGATGCAGGAGCACCTGTTGCAGATCTGGAAGAGCATCGACGTCACGATTGTTTTTATCACCCACGATCTCGACGAAGCGGTTTACCTCTCGGACCGAATCCTGGTCTTGGGAGCGAACCCGAGTTGCGTCGCCGACTTGGTGGAAAACCCGGTGGCGCGTCCACGGGACCGCTCGCAGGTGGTCCAGCCCGAATATCAGTCGGTGCTGGGGCATTTGAATGATCTGATCCACCCGCCTTCGGAGAAGTCTGAATTTCCGGTGAAAATCCCCCGTTTGACCACGGTCGGGGACGATGTGGAGTAATTTGATCGCGACGAACCATGATCGACAATCGCAAGACGGCTGAAGACACGACGACGGAGATGGACCCGGTTCTGGATCATCTCCGTGCGGGATTTCTGTCCCTCTACAGTGTAGGGGTGAGGAACCGCTCGACTTATTCGAGCATCCTGAAGCAAGCCTTGTTGGCGCACCCGCATCTGCTTTCGACTTGGACGGTCTGGGAACCGAATGCCCTCGACGGGAGGGATGAGGCCTACCGGACGACGGTCGGGCACGATGAGAGTGGTCGCTTTGTGCACTGCTGGCATCGCGCCCATGGAAAACAGGAGTTAGTGCCGGTCGTGGACTACGACGCGCCGCTCCGCGGAAAATGGTACACACTCCCAAAGCAGAAGATGATGCCCTGCCGCCTGGATCCGATTCCGTACCGCTTTGGCAAGTTGCACGTGTGCATCACGAGCACGATCGCGCCGTTGATTCTCGAAGGGAAATTTTTCGGCGTGGTGGGAATTGACCTCAAGGCCTCGAAACATTCGGAAGGATGTCGCAAAGCCATCGCCTCCGGGAAGTGCCCGGCATGGCCAATGAGCGGGAAAAGACACCCGGACCTGACTCCCCGGGAGCACGAGGTCTATCACTGGATGCGAAACGGGAAGACGAATGAAGAGATCGGAATGATCCTTGGCATCAGCCACCACACGGTCAAAAACCACATCGAGCACATTTTTCAAAAAATCGGGGTCAATAATCGCTACGAAGCGATGCTGGCGGCCTCCTGAACGCGAGCGTAGGGCTGCGGCTAGGTTACCTTCAAGTCCTGGCCGATAGCGTTGGCGAGGACCCGTGGTGGAGTTGCTTCCGCGGGCACAGCGAGACGTGGATGTCGGCGTCCGAAGTAGGGCCGTAGCTTCAGCTGCGCCCCGCGCGTCGCCTCACCGCCGTGAGCCCAATTCCGTGTATGAAATCGATCCTCGCTCCGGGGAACCCCCCCCAGAATGCGGAAAGTCGATCATGTTCTTCGTTTGCCGTTTCAGCCAGCGGATGTCGCGCAGCTAAAGCTGAGCGACTACGAAAGACGGCATCCCCAGTAGGGCCGTAGCTTCAGCTGCGCCCCGCGCGTCGCCTCCCGGCCGTGAGCTCAATTCCGGGTAGGAAATCGATCCGCGCTCCAGAGAACCTCCCCGGAATTCGGAAAGTCGATCGTGTTGTTCGTTTGCCGTTTTAGCCAGCGGATGTCGCGCAGCTAAAGCTGAGCGACTACGGAAAGACGGCGTCCCAGTAGGGCCGTAGCTTCAGCTGCGCCCCTCGCGTTGCCTCCCGGCCGTGAGCCCAATTCCGGCTATGAAATCGATCCGCGCACCAGAGAACCTTCCCGGAATTCGGAAAGTCGATCGTGTTGTTCGTTTGCCGTTTCAGCCAGCGGATGTTGCGCAGCTAAAGCTGAGCGACTACGGAAAGACGGCGTCCTAGTAGGGCCGTAGCTTCAGCTGCGCCCCTCGCGTTGCCTCACCGCCGAGAGCCCAATTCCGGGTATGAGATCGATCCGCGCTTCGGGGAACCTTCCCGGAATCCGGTATGTCGACAGTGTTGTTCGTTTGCCGTTTCAGTCAGCGGATGTCGCGCAGCTAAAGCTGAGCGACTACGGAACGGTGGCGTCCCGCGTCACCTTACATCGAGGCATGGCTCGCATCTCAATTTTTTCGCTTGGGTCCGCTTTGCGCGACTCTTGGCTCGTCCAAGACGACGGCTCTTGATAACGGAAAGGAATGCGGGAAAAATCAGATTGGATTGAGAATCTTTATGATCGTCTGGCGAACCAGGAAGATGCTCGCGTCTGCAAGGCCATCAGCGAGGACGCCTGTCGTGAGGTTCCGGGAAATTTTTTCCTGCAGCTCATCAGCAACACGCTGACCAAGGTCGGGGATCGTTTGGCGAATCCTAAGACGACTTTAGCCTGGCTTTTGGAGGCTTTTGGAGGCGCCATCGGTTTTTACCGGACTGATTGTTCCTCTCCGCGAATCAGGATCGTTGCTTCCCCAGATTCTGATAGCCGGATTTATTCGGCGGCTGGGCGTGCGCAAGTGGGTCTGGGTGGCAGGATCGGCGGCTCAGGCTCTGTGCGTCGCTGGAATGGGACTGGTTGCCCTTTCTTTGGAGGGCTCGCTGGCGGGCTGGTCGTTGATCGTCCTGCTGGCCGTTTTCAGTCTGGCCCGAGGGCTATGTTCCGTCGCCTCGAAGGATATTCTTGGAAAAACGATTCCGAAGTCCCGCCGAGGTCGGCTGAAGGGATGGATGAGCTCGGCGAGTGGATTCATCGCCATGGGGTTCGGAGCATTTTTGATTGGAGAGGCGTGGACGGGGTCTTCCGAATCTTCGGTTGGAATCTACGCCTTGTTGCTTTTCGTTGCCGCGTTTCTTTGGGCAGTGGCCGCAGGAGTTTATTCCCGGTTGAAAGAATTCTCGGGGGAGACCGAGGGTGGAGGAAATGCCATTTCGGAGGCGCTGGATCAGATTCGGTTGTTGAAAACCGATGAAAATTTTCGGCGGTTTGTTGGGGTGCGGGCCTTGGCCATCGGGTCGGGGATGGGCGCTCCGTTTGTCATCTCTCTCGCACACCAGAGTTTGGGGGGATCTGCTCTCTGGCTGGGAATTTTCGTGATGGTCGATGGTTTCGCTGCGCTTCTGTCGGCTCCCGCTTTGGGAAGATGGGCGGACCGTTCCAGTCGAAATTTGTTGCGAGCCTCCATGCTCATCATCGGAGCTTTGCTTCTGGGAGTGAGCGTTCTTCCCTTTTTGGCTTTGCCGGAACCAGCTCTGGCGGTCCTGTTCCCCTTAATCTTCTTTCTTCTCGGGATCGGACACAGTGGGGTCCGATTGGGGAGAAAAACCTACTTAGTCGATTTTGCCGAGGGGAACCGGCGTACGGCTTACGTGGCGGTGAGCAATACCGTCATCGGAGTTTTACTCCTTTTCTCGGGAGCCTTGACGGGGCTGGTGGCCCTTCTTTCGGTTCCGGCGGTGCTCGTGCTCTTTTCTCTGGCGGCAGTTTTGGGTGCCTGGGGGGCTCGAAAGCTCCCGGAGGTCTCAGAAGGATAGGCGGACCGTCGTTGAATCGCGATCTTCTCCGGAAAAGCGTGGAGATTCCGGAGAAATGAGCCGGATCGGGTGCAAAATTCACCCCCCCTAGGAAGGTCTTCCTATTGGCTCGGAGCCCAGATCTTGATAAGCTGAGGTCATGGGAAGCATTACAGGGAGTAACGGATGGGTAAAAGGTTTCTTCCGGGGGTGGTTTGATTTTCAATCCCCGATCTCCAGATCGTCGAAGATCTGTTTGTTGATCATCGCTTGGACGGTCTTTTTGTTGATCTGGCAGTATTATCCGCGCCCGGAGTCCATGGTGCGGTTGGTTCCGACGGCCAGTGATGTGGCGGTCACCATCAAGGAGCTCTTTGCCGAACAATTTTTTATGGACGATGTGATTGCGAGCGTGAAGCGGATCAGCATCAGCTTTGGAATCGCCGTCCTGATCGCGCTCCCATTGGGGATCGCGATGGGAACTTTTCCGGCGGTCGAGGCGTTTTTCAATCCCATCGTCTCGCCGATGCGCTACCTCCCGGCCCCTTCCTTCATTCCTTTGCTTCTCGCCCTTCTTGGAACAGGGGATAATCAGAAGGTCGCTCTCCTCGTGATCGGGGTCGTCTGGTTCCTGATCAGTCTTTTAATGGAGGATGCGAAGCGCGTCCCCAAGGAGCTGGTGGAGGCCTCGCGAACATTGGGCGCCGGAAAGATCAAGGCGATCACTTCGGTGATCATCCCCTCCGCCTCTCCCTATTTTATCGACACCATGCGCCAGTTGTTGGCGGTTAGTTGGACCTATCTGGTGATCGCTGAAATCGTAGCCTCCACCGACGGGATCGGCGCAGTCATGATGCGCGCCCGTCGGGTGGTTGGCATGGATACCATCATGGCCTGCATCCTTATGATTGGGGTGCTGGGCTTCTGCTCGGACTGCCTGATACGGGGACTGCGCTGGCTCTTGTTCCCTTATCTGCGGAACTCGAAATAATTCTAACTCACTAAAAAAAGAAAAAAAGATATGAAGAAAAAATACGGTAAGATCGCCCTCGCAATGGGCCTCTCCCTTCTCATGGGCAACGCGCTTCTCGGTGCGGACAAGTCCACGGTCAAGGTTTCGCTCTTCTCATGGCCGGGTTACGGCTTTTGGTATATCGCTAAGGAAAAGAATCTCGCTCCCGATATCGATTTTGACATTCAGATCATCGAGGATCCCTACGAAAGTTTTGGGCAGATGACTGCGGGGCGCATCGACATTTCGTCGAGCACTTCCGAATACGGACCGATTGCCGCGGACGCCAAAAATGGCATTAAGCTCGTAGCTTTCACCAATCCATCGACCGGGACAGACAAGATCATCCTCGCTCCTGGCGAAGAGTCTGCCAAAGGCCTGAAAGGGAAGTCGGTCGCTGTTCTTGAAGGAGGACTGACTCAGGTTTTCATGGCCCTCTGGCTCGAGAAGAACGGCGTCAAATACGATGAAGTCAGCTACGTGAACGTCATCATGGACGATGCGGTTGCGGCGATGGTCAGTGGCGAAGTCGCTGCTGGTGAATTCTGGGAACCTTTCGGCGGTGCAGTGCGCGATGCCCTCTCCGGCACCAAGGTGATGGCCACCTCCTCGGAAAAGGAATGGCTCGAAACCGGTCTCCTCGGAGATGGGATGTACATGAGCACGCAGTTCATCGAAGAAAATCCGGAAGTGGCGAAGAAAGCCATGAAAGCTTACTGGGATGCAGTTGACTGGTGGCGGGAAAATCCCGACAAGGGCAACAAGATCATCGCTAAGGCCATTCGCTTCAAGGTGAGCGATGTCGAAGAGATCCTCGGAAACTCTCCTGAGCCGATGAGTGCCGGCATCTATTGCTTCAACATGGAAGAAGCCGCCCAATACATGGGACTTGCCAAAGGCACTCCTCCGTTGGGACTGAAGAACGGTCAAATTCAAGAGCACTGGGACATCCTCAGTGAGTGGTGGAAGAAGTTTGGTTTTACCAAAGCGAAGTATCCTATCGAGGCTGGGGTCAGCTTTGAACCGCTCAAGAGCCTGGTTAGCGAGTAATCCATTAAGTCGAATCAACAAGGAGCAAAGATTATGGAATCAGCTGCTACATTTTTCCAAGAAGCGACGGTCAAGGGGGGAGGCTCTCCCCTGACCGGACGCAACGGCCTCGGAAGCCCGGACTACCAGTTCCGCAATACCAAGAAGAAAGTGCCACTGGATGAGCTGTTGAAGCAGATCCAGGAGATGGCCGACCTTCCTCTCGAAGAGAGCAAGACTCTCCCTGCGGAGACCTATACCAGCGAGGAATTCCTCGATTGGGAAATCGAAAACGTTCTCGGTGGGGGATGGATGTGCCTCGCCCACCAGTCCCAGATCCCGAAACCGGGGGACTTCATCAATATGGACATCATGGGTGAGCCGATGATCGTCGTCCACGGTAAGGACGGGGAGTTCCGGGTTCTCTCGCGAGTCTGTCCGCACCGGGCCATGGACATCATGCCCCCCGGATTCGGCTACGATGGACACGGGCCCGCCGAGGCCCGTGACGGGAAGTCAGATTGTGGGCATACCCGCATTTTCCTCTGCCCGTATCACCACTGGAGCTTCGAGCTCGACGGGAAGATGAAAGGCGGGCCGGAAATGCACAAGGCGAAGAACTTCTGCCGTCAGGATGTGGGGTTGAAAACCTACCGCTCCGAAGTTTGGCAGGGATTCATCTTCGTGAATATCTCCGGGGATGCCGAGCCACTGGCCGAGCAATACCAAGAACTCAAGAAGGATGTTCAGGGTTGGCAGATGGAGGACATGGATGTCGTCATTGCGAAATCATGGGACTGTCCCTTCAACTGGAAGGTCCTCGTCGAGAACTTCATGGAGGGCTATCACCACATGGGAGCGCACTGCAAGACACTGCAGCCCTTGATGCCCGCACGCGATACCTGGACGGATGGCGAGCATTCTCACTCGGTTCGAGTGAATCTGCCTTACCGCGACAGTGTTCCGACTACAGGGGATTCCGATTTTGAGGCAATCCCAACTCTGGACCCTGAGCACTATCGCCAGATGGCGGTGTTTCTCGGCCAGCCGACCTTCTTGCTCTTCACGGCGCCGGACCGGGTTTTCTGGTATCGCATTGAGCCAATCAGTGCTGATCGCAGCCGTCTGTTGACGACCTGCATGGTGCCGAAAAAGGCCAAGGAGGATCCGAAGTATGACGAGAAGATGGAGGAAGCCGAGAAGATGCTCGTCGACTTCCACCTCGAGGATATGGAGGTCTGCACTGCGGTTCAGCGTGGCTTTTACGCCAAGGGTTACCAGCGGGGACGGCTCAGCCACTTGGAAATGCCTCTGTGGTTGATTCATCGATACTATGCGGCCCGTGCCCGGGGGACTTATCCGACGTTTGACCGTCCAGCGGCTCCCTCGCAGGCTCCGTCCTGAACTTCAAAGGAAATGAGAGTCTTGATCGAGACAGACATGATTGAGGTGCCCTCCGGGACCTTCCTGATGGGAGAGAACGAGGAGGATAAGTACGCAAACGACACGGAACGGCCGCGCCATGAGGTGAGCGTTGATCGGTTCGAGATCGGGCGGGATCCGGTGACGATCGGCCAGTTTCGGGTCTTCCGTCCGGATCACGAACCGGGACTCCCCGAGGATTGGCCGGCCGCGAATGTCTCTTGGCTGGACGCTCAGGAGTACTGCAAGTGGCTCGGGTGGGGGTATCGACTTCCCACTGAGGCCGAGTGGGAGTTCGCGGCGCGAGGGGGGACTCAGTCCCCCTATCCACACGGCACGGTCCTCGAGATCGAACACGCCAATTTCTACTACGACGAGCGGGGGAATCGGGTGGGCCTCGGACATCGATCGCCGGTGGGGTCCTATCCTCCCAATCGGTTCGGTCTTCACGACATGCTTGGCAATGTTTGTGAATGGGTCGAAGATGAGTGGACTCATATGTACGGCGCCACCGAGGAGGGGAGTGGGTCGGTGACCCAGCTCAATACGCACCGGGTTCTTCGGGGCGGAGCCTGGGATTATCTCCCGCGCCTCCTACGCGTGTCCTGGAGGGATTGCCTGGCGCAAACCGTCCGTCGGGACAATGTCGGCTTCCGCATCGCTCGAAGCTTGGATTCCTAGGAAGGAAAAGAGATTTGGCCCGAAACTCCTCCCCTGCAAGCAGGGGAGGGGGACCCCCGACGATGTCGGGGGTGGAGGGGTTCCGGTCGAGCGCATTCATCCGTAAACATTCTTTCGAACAGCTCCACCTTGCATTTAGAAACTTTATTCTGCCACACAAGTCTCTTGCTTCTCACCTTTCGATTGTTGATAGGTCTTCTTCCGCGGAAGCAGCCATTCCATCGGGGCGGACTAAAGTCCGCGCTCCAGGAACATCGTTTTCACCGACCGCTCTTCCCAACAACTGACGCTGGTCCCTACATGATTAAGTGTGCAATCCAATTTTGCACCAAACTCCTCCCCTGCAAGCAGGGGAGGGGGACCCTCGACGATGTCGAGGGTGGAGGGGTTCCAGTCGAGCGCTCTCATCCGTAAACACTCTTTCTCAATGACTTTATGAACGTACAACTATTTAAAACACTTTGGGGGCACTCCGGGCCCTATGCTACAGCAGCCGATCAGGTCGTCGCAGCGGGGTTCCAGGGCTTCGAGGGGCCCATTCCCGCTGGAGGTCCGGAGCGCGCAGAGTTTCTCGAAGCACTTTCGTCGCGGGATCTCCTCTACATCGGAGAAATTTCTACAACTGGATTTGCGGTGCCCGACCCGGGATCCACGGTCGAGGATCACTTGGAAGCTTTTGAGCGGATTCTGGAAAGTAGTCTGGAGGCGAAGCCGATCTACTTCAGTTCCATGGCGGGAAACGATCTATGGTCTTTTGCGGAAACGATCGATTTCTTTACCAAGGCCTGGGAGATCGCCCAGAAGTTCCAAGTCCGGGTTGGATTCGAAACCCATCGCAGCCGGAGTCTCTATCATCCGATTGTGACCAAAAACCTTTTGGCCGAACTTCCTCCGATCGAATTGACCCTCGACATCAGTCACTGGTGCAACGTCTGCGAGCGCCTGGTCCTCGACGAGCTGCCGGAGGTCTTGGAATTGATCTCGGAACGGGCTCTCCACATTCAACCCCGGATCGGTTATGATCAGGGAGCACAGGTGCCGGATCCCCGCGCTCCTTTATACCAACCGGCGGTGGAAGCACACATTCGCTGGTGGAAGTCCGTGTGGAAAAGTCAGAAGGAAAGGGGATTCGAGCGGATCACCATGACCCCGGAGTTCGGTCCGGACGGCTATCTCCAAGTCGATCCCTACACAGAAAAGCCCGTTGCCGATCTTTGGGAACTCAACCAATGGGCTGGTCACCGTATGAAGGAAGAGTGCCTCGCTTTCTTGGGTGAATGATTTTCCCCATCCAAATTTGATTCCGTAGAAGAAATCGAATTCGTAGAGGGAAGGATCGTGTCCGAACCCTGAGCGGAAAGACAGCGATGGGGAGCAGGAATGTTCCCCATCTCTGTTTTCCGTTCTAATAGAAAGAAGTATGAACCGATTAGCTGGACGCCTTCGGAAGATTTTTCTCTGGATCCGGGCCTGGTGTATAGCGGTTGATCAAGAGAAGGTAGAAAATGCCGAGGTGAACTAGCTGCGCCATGACCGCGCTCCAGTTCTCGATGAGGCCTGAGCCGAACATCAGAACGCCCATTAAAAGGGCTCCTGCAGCGAGCCCCCATCGGATGAACTTTCCTCCCAAAAGGATCAGGATTCCGGAGGCAGCTTCGACGATAGGAATGACGAATCCTGCCGCCAGGGAAGGATATCCACTGAGAAGCGTTTCGGCAAACTCGGAGGAAATCCCCTCAGCAAAAGATCCCAACTTGGGGAGTCGGACCGCTCCATGCATGAAGAAACCGAGTCCGAGGCTGATCCGGCAGCAGAGGTAGGCAAGTTTGTGATTGTCCATGAAGAAGAGGGCTTTGGTTTGCGATTTTAAGTAACCAATGCGGCCGTCCGGATCGGTCAAATGGGTTGCGGTGATTCAGCAGATATTTCGATTGTGAATTGGGTTCCTGATACGATCCCTTCCGTTTTCATTGTGAATGTAATAATGCCTTCAGTTCATCCAGGGGACCGTCGCCGGATTTGTATCCAAACCGCGAGGCTAAAAAAATTAGGCATCTGGCCCAACACGGAATTCCACTGGATTTGAGGTCGAAAGAATGAACGAGATTGCACCCCGATTCGTCCCGACGGGAGAGGGTGTAGGATTCGTCAGCGCTACGGGAGCGTCCCTTGCGGTCGTGAAAAAAGTAGCGGAGGAGCAGGGATTTTTCGGGCTCGAGCGTTACGATCTTGCCGAGGGTTTCGGTAGGCGGACCGGATAATTGAAAAACGGCGCGGAATTCGGCGCCCTCCTCAAATTTGCGAGGAGAACTCGCCTCCACACATTTGGAATTCCAGGCTGGCAGGTTGCCTGGGTCTCGAATGATCTCCCAGACTTGGGCGCAAGAATTCGGAAGATTCATTTTTTCCTGCAAGATCATACGAAGATGGGAAGGAACTCAGGTCGGGCTATCCATGCTTTCCAGCTCGGCCAATCGTTTCCGCAAGCGTGCTTTCTCGGCTTCGATCGATTCGGGATAGGGGGCTGACGGGGTTTTAGCGGTAGCGATCGACTCCGGTTCTTCGATGATGTGGTCGTTGGTGAGGTACACCCCACTCATCATGGACGTCTTTACGTGGGCCTGATGAATTCTTCCCTCTTTGTCCTTAAAGACAATCTGGTAAATCCGGGAGTCCTTCTCGCCAAACCATCCCGGACCAAAGGGATCCCAGCTTTTGTCGAGGAGCTCGTATCCTTGTTCGCGGATGTAGCGTTCGACGCGTTCGCCGTCGAAGGATCCCGCCGCCATGCGAATGATGATCGCGAGGACGATGAAAAATCCGAAGATCAAAAAAATCTCAGAACCCATGACGATCGATCTAGCGAGCTTTGGTGAAGACCCCGGCGAAGTAGAGGCCGACCAGTGAGATCAAGACAGGGCCAACGACTTGGCCGATCGTTCTGGCGGAATCCGCCCCGGCCCCGTTTTGAGTCATCAGGACTTGCACGGCGGCAATGATGCCAATTGCGAAAAGGAGCCATCCGACGGTCTTGCTCACCTTTTGTTTGTAGGGGTTGTCGTTCATGATGAGTTTTTCTGAGATATCTTGATTCGTCTTCGACGGATCCAGTTTTTTCCTGTTTCTCGAAAATAGGTATAGATGAGAGTGATTAGAAGAAAGGAAAGAAGCCAGACTGTAGGTTTTTGGTAGAGGCGGGACAGATCACAATTTAACTGGAGATTTTTCCAGAAAATGGGGTCGAGGTTTATTCTATTTTCAGGAGAGCTTGGATCCTGGGCCGAGATCTGAGAATAGAGAATACGGGTTTTCTCGGAGACGATGCGTTGGGCTTGCGCACTGATAATAAAAGTTAAGATCCAAAAGTAGGTTATGGAAACAAAAGCGAGCCACCAGAAGAGGCGCATGATCACCTTTCCCGATAACTTCTTTAGAATTTGGATCAAATCAATGAGCTTAGCGTCTCAAGGATGAGACTGGGGAAGAATCCGAAGAATAGCTAATTTGCGGGGATATCTTTGCATTCTCATTCTTAGACTCCGGAGCGAGAAGAATATACAGAATCATTCCAAACCAATTCAGAACGCAGAGAACGATAGTCCAACAGATTTTGTCGGTAGGGTTCATGTCTTCACTTTTGAGGTGCGCAATGAGGCACCACAACCAAGCGATTTCCACTAGAAAACCGATGCAAATGAAGGGAATCAGAAAACTACGAACTTTGTCCGGACCCAATAGTTCGGAGAGAGAGATGTCGATCAAGGCAATCATGGAGGGGTGCTCTAATTTCTGCTTCTTCCATAGGACCGGGAATTGGAGCTGGAGGCAATGATTCTTTCTCTCCGTACCGTGCATCCCTCTGAAGCAGAATAAACGGCTGCGCCGCAGCGGAACGGAGGATCCAGGGAAAATCCCGCCACACCACTGAAGACCTCGGAAGTCCGAAGTAGTGAGAGCATCCTGCTCTCTCACACGTAGGAACGGGCAGGTTTCGTTCTCCCGCCGGCTACTCCTCGGTGAAGCGCCGATAGAGATCTGCATAGTGTCCTTTTTCGGATAGGAGGTCGCGGTGATTGCCGCGCTCGCTGATCTCGCCTTGATCGAGAAGGAGGACCTGATCGGCTTCGCGGATGGTCAATGGAGGATCCAGGGAAAATCCCCGGCACAGCACTAAATACTCCGGAAAGCCCAAAGTAGTGAGAGCATCCTGCTCTCTCACGCGTAGGAGCGGGCAGGATTCGCTTTTACGCTACTACTCCTCGGTAAAGCGCCGATAGAGATCTGCGTAGTGTCCTTTTCCGGAAAGGAGGTCGCGGTGATTGCCGCACTCGATGATCTCGCCTAGATCGAGAACGAGGACCCGATCGGCTTTACGGATAGTCAGTGGAGGATCTAAGGGAAATCCCCGGCACAGCACTGAAGACGTGGGAAGTCCAAAGTAGTGAGAGCATCCTGCTCTCTCACACGCAGGAACGGGCAGGATTCGCTTTTACGCGACTACTCCTCGGTAAAGCGCCGATAGAGATCTGCGTAGTGTCCTTTTTCAGAAAGGAGGTCGCGGTGATTGCCGCGCTCGATGATCTCGTTTTGATCGAGAAGGAGAACCTGATCGGCTTTACGGATAGTCAATGGAGGATCCAGGAAAATCCCCGCCACAGCACTGAATACGTCGGAAATCCAAAGTAGTGAGAGCATCCTACTCTCTCACGCGCAGGAACGGGCAGGATTCGCTTTTACGCTACTACTCCTCGGTAAAGCGCCGATAGAGATCTGCGTAGTGTCCTTTTCCGGAAAGGAGGTCGCGGTGATTGCCGCACTCGATGATCTCGTTTTGATCGAGAAGGAGAACCTGATCGGCTTTACGGAGGGTCAATGGAGGATCCAGGGAAAATCCGGGCCACAACACTGAATACGTGGGAAGTCCAAAGTAGTGAGAGCATCCTGCTCTCTCACGCGCAGGAACAGGCAGGGTTGGTTTTCCCGCCGACTACTCCTCGGTGAAACGCCGATAGAGATCTGCATAGTGTCCTTTTTCGGAAAGGAGGTCGCGGTGATTGCCGCACTCGATGATCTCGTTTTGATCGAGAAGGAGAACCTGATCGGCTTTACGGAGGGTCAATGGAGGATCC
>NZ_JACHVA010000132.1 GCF_014230055.1 Puniceicoccus vermicola
CGGAAAGGTGTATCACGCAGTGTAGCGCAGCGAAACGGAGTTGATACGATCGACTGGATGGAGCTATTTTTTGAAGAGGTCACTGTGGCTTCCAGAGCGTTCCAAGAAGAGTGTATCAGGTTCATTTCTATAAATCAGAATCCAGTTAGTCTCAACGTGGCAGTCTCGGGAGCCCACCCACTTGCCGATCAAGGCATGATCGCGATGCTTTTCTTCGAGAGGCGCGTCTGCGGCAAGTATTCGAACGACATCACCAAGCTTCTCGAGGTCCTTTCCCCTTTTCTTCAGGCGCTTAATATCCTTCTTGAATTGGCTGGTTTGGATGACCGGCTTCATTCACTTCCAGCTGTCAATTAGAGCATCCGCACTTTCGAAACGCTCCAGATTGCGACCCGATCGGGAGTCTTCCAAAGCCTGTTCTGTTTCTTCATTCGGGATTTCCACAGAAAAGGGAAGACCATTTCGCAGGGTGATCTGAGTGTAAAACATACGAATGGCCTCAGTGGGGCTCATTCCAAGGCGATGGAGAATCGTCTCCGCCTTTTCTTTCGTCTCCGGATCGATGCGACTGTGAATAGCTGCTGTTTTCATGTCTCCCAATGTGTGGCATATGCAACACAAGTCAAGCTGGCTTTACTTTCTCCATCGTGGGAGGTGAGCCGCGAGCGGTTAGCGAGTTGGTTCAACCGACTTGTTCGGCCCTAGGTGTTGAGTATGCAATCGGCCTCGATTTCAACTAACCAATCTTCTCGTATAAATCTTGAAACTTCTACGAACGTCGATGCAGGCTTGATATCTGAAAAAAGTTCGCCATGTGCGTTTGCTGCTAACTCCCACTGAGTAACGTCTTTAAGAAAAATTCGAGTTCTATTAATATCCTTCAAGGTAGCTCCAATTTCCGATATAGCTTTTTCAATAATAAATAGGCAGGTTTTGGTCTGCAGGTAAAGATCTCCTGGGTGAGCGGTTGAGCCATCAGGGTTGATCGGAGCAGTTCCAGAAACGGATATGACATTTCCGACCCGTATCGCTCTGGAGAATCCGATTGAGTCTTCATATGGGGAGCCTGAAAGAGCGTGTAGTCTATTCATCATTTCTTGCCGAACGACAAGATGAGTCACAGATGAGCGCAGCGAAATCTGTTGATCTCAATCGCCTTGTTCACTCCTTGGATTTCCTATTAAAGCCAACCCAATCAAACGTGCAATTGTCATACATTTTGTGCTCTGATATTCGACGCTCCATTTCACTTTCTGCTTCGTCAGGTGTATTAAAGTCTGAAACGACATCATTTTCTCCACACTCTGGACATATAAATACAAAGGAATATTTCCCCTTAACTGGGATGATAGAATTCCCGAAGCCATCTTTTCTATTATAATTTATTTTAGATTCTTTCATAATTATGGATATAAAACACTACAAATACGCAGTGGGCAAAACGATCAAAAAAATAGGGATCGACCCACATAAATATTCACTTCGGATTATATTAGATGACGATACGATGTTGTGGGTTACGGTCGGAACGGGGGACGAGTTTCTTTTGGGGGCAGGGGTTCATGCAAATGTAAGGCCTAAAAACTCCTTTGGAGACATGGATCATGTAGAGTGGTTTGATTCTTCTTTTAGTGAACGTAAAGGTGTATCATGTAGTGATTCGCCGCAGGGCGGCGATAAAACGGAATTGATACCACCGACTGGATCTACACCCGTTTGGCTAGGAGGTTTAAGATGATTATATTTGAGTTTCTGATGATATCTATCGCCATTTTATCTCTGCTTGCAGCACTCTTTTTTGCAGTGAGCATATGTCTTTCGATACTGTTTCCAAATGTGAAACAATATCTTCCCGACAAATTTTTTCTTGGACCATTTGGCCCTCCGAAATAGGGGTGGTTTTGACGTTCCAGTATATGGTTAATTTATCATTTATATGGTCTAACTGATATCGATGCCAGTTGACATCTTGGAGCAGTTGGCCCTCTAGAATTCCAGCAACTCGACTAAGCCAAATTATAATTCCTGTAGTATCGAAGGACATATTCGGCCATCCATGTTTGCCGAAAATTTCCATCATCTGCAACGCCCTGTCATTATTGAATTTTAATCGTTCTACCAATGCCTCCTTGGCTAATTGGCTTTCTTTTTTGCGATGAGAAACTTGGATGCGCCAAGAAATAATTATAGCAAAAATAGAACCAAGGGCGGCTCCTAAAAAAGCATACCAAATCTGGACGGGATCTAATAGGGCACACAGGCTCATTTTAGAAGTCCATTTTAAGCTCAACTCCGCTGGGGAGCTTAAAGAACAGCTCTTTCTGATCCTCTGTGTATTTCGTGTCTAGTGGGTAATTATTCTGCTCAATCCAATTGGTAGCATTTTCTGAAACGTAAGCTTCTTCATCTAGCAGTTCTTTCAATGTGACCTCACTCTTCCCAGTCTCTAAAAAATACTGCCAGCAGCCGGAAATTATGGATCGAAGGGCATTCATACCGTTGATTGCGTTTTCTTCTTTTATCCTAAGCTCTTTATAATACTCGATTACCTGAGTTCCACTCATACCGTTAAGCTTTTCCTTCCGCTTGAACGCTGGTTCCAAGTAGTCTGAATTGTGTATTGAAATATACACGATAGCTCTTGCGAAATTATCTTGTTCGTTTTTGGGCAAGGATTCTGAGACCAAATCCACAGAATCTTCTAGAGCTATTCCGCTCGATGTGTCGATTGTTGGTTTGCTGCACGAGGCAAAGAAAATAAGCACGAGACTTAGGGCGAGATATTTTGTTTTCTTCATTTCATTTCTTTTGTAGATCGTAAAGATGGGGTATCCAGTCAAAAAGTCCCAGTAAAAGCTGGAACTAACTCTGGATTACCCCCATCGTGTGGTTCTGACCAAATTGGAATATGGGCTAAGTATTGGAAAAGTCTGCGTAAAAAACTTTATTTTTTTCATCCCACGAAACGCTATCTATCATGGAGTGATCGATATACAGACAAGCACTACCAAAAACTCCGTGAGATAGATTCTCGTCGCTAAGACCAATGATTGATGAAGAACAAGCTCCTCTGGAGAATGGGGTAATAGAGAGTGTCCCATTTTTCCATTCTTCGGTTTTTCTCGTTTTAAATCGAATGGGTTTTCGGTCGAAAAATGTTTTTAGGAGCCTTTCTGGTAAAAATATTTCTGGGGGATTTTCCATTCTTTTATTTTAGTTTATTATGAGTAAAAATTTATTTTCAGAACAGTGTTATCTGCGTAACTCAGTTTCGGATATTCCGGATTTTTCCAGGAGGAGCCCGCATGCGGGATTGGCTGGGAAATCGGATAATCGTTGGTTCATTACGCGTTGGTTATGAATAGGGTTATGAAATCAGATCGCTTTCCGGGGTTTGGTTTGTTTGGCAGGTATTCGCCGACCTTTCAACCGGAAGAAGCGTAATTCCGGAGCAACTTGTCAGTCAATTGAAAACCAACTTTGATTCGGAGTTTCGGAATTTAGGGGCGCTTGATTTATGGGAATCCTGAAAAGATATCGATAAGAATCTGATGGATATTCGCTTAGGGATTTTTGTACTGTGATTGGTTTCAAGGGGTATATGGAAATTGCGAAACTAAAACTTTTGCCTTGCCCAAATAGTGAACAAAAGTTCACATAATGATACTATGTCGAAAATCGTGCACTTTCCTCGGTGGGCCGAAATTCTGGACCAAGATGATTTACCGGATCGGGATCGGAGGAGTTTTGCGGTAACCATTCGGTGGTATCTGAGCTGGTGTCGCCAAAATAGTTGTGGAGCAACGGTTGATTCGGCCCGCGAGTTTATCGGGTGGGCGGCCGAGGAAAAATCCGCGCAGGATTGGGCGGTAGAGCGCTGGAAGGTGGCTTTGCGCTGGTTTTTTCGGGGAGCCATAAGGCAGAATGGGGGAAGTCAGGCGGGATTTCCCCGGCAGGCTCATCGGGAAGCGGGGCATTTTGATTGCTATGGCCGTTTCGGTAGCAAGGAGCTTTCGGTAAACGATGCCTCGGCCGAGCGCGAGGAAGCGAGAACGGGAGAGGAAGAGAAGATTCTGGCGCTAATGCGCAGACGAGGGATGGCATTGAAGACGGAACGAACTTATATGCGGTGGTATCGCGACTTTCTACGATACAACTCTTCGAAAAAGGGCTTCTCGATGACTGGCAAGGGTCTGAAAGATTATCTGGACTATCTGGCGATGAAACGGGCCGTCTCGTCTTCGACGCAAAAGCAAGCGCTCAATTCATTGGTTTTTGTGGCGAGAGAGGTCTTTGGTCTCGAGCTCGGAGATATTGGAGATTTTGTGAGGGCGAAGAATCGGAAGAAGATACCGGTTGTCATGAGTAAAGAGGAGACCCGGCGTTTTTTCACGGAGCTAGAGGGGGAGAAGCTTCTCATGGCGCGTATGCAGTATGCCGGAGGATTGCGGGTTTCTGAGCTGATGCGTTTGCGGATTCAGGATTTGGATCTCGAACGTCATCAAGTGGTCGTTCGATGCGGGAAAGGTGGTAAGGATCGGGTCGCGCCACTCTCCGGGAAACTGGTGGATGAATTGCGCGAACATTTGGTTTCAGTACGACAAATCTTTGATGTCGATGTGCAAAGAAGCGACTTGTCGGGCGTACATCTGCCGGAAGCGCTGGCGCGCCGTCATTCCGGTGCGGGGCGGGATTGGCGCTGGCAGTGGCTTTGGCCGAGTCGCGAAATCTCGAAGGATCCACGGTCGGGGGTTCTCCGTCGACATCATGTCTTGGATCGAGTTTACCAAGCGGCCGTGAGTGCTGCGGGAAAACGTGCCGGCCTGAACAAGCGGGTGACCAGTCACACCCTGCGGCATTCTTTCGCCACGCACCTGCTCGAAGCGGGCACGGATATCCGGACGGTCCAGGATCTTCTCGGACACAAGAGTGTGGAGACTACCCAGATTTATCTGCACGTGATGCAGAAGCCGGGAGCCGGGGTGAGGAGTCCGCTGGATTCGTTGTAACTCCCCTCCCCTTTGGTCGGGATCTGCAAACGTAAGAAGGACGCGGATCCGCTACAGTTCTTCTGAAAAAATCAGTTCCCCACTCCTCAATTTGCCGGGAGGGAGCGGGTGCCAGCCGAATCCACGCACAAGGCGTACAAGACGTTTCATCCGCACGCTTCCCACTGCGAACCGGCTGGGTTCGGCGGCGCCTCCGTTCTCTCGGAGCGCTGAATTCATTCTGCGGTCCGTGGTCGGGACTTCGTGATCTATTCCGGTGCGGTTGAATTTCCTCGGCGATGCGTAGAAACGGCTCTCGCCGTTCCTCTCCAATGGGAGGACGCATGAGACTATACCGCTCCATCGGGGCGGAATTCATTCCGCGGTCCGTGGTCGGGACTTCGGGATCTATTCCGGTGCGGTTGAATTTCCTCGGGGATACGTAGAAACGGCTCTCGCCGTTCCTCTCCAATGGGAGGACGCATTAGATATACTGCTCCATCAGGGCGGAATCAATTCCGCGGTCCGTGGTCGGGACTTCGAGATCGATTCCGATTCGTTTGAATTCTTCGGCGATGCGTAGAAACGGCTCTCGCCATTCCTCTCCAATGGGAGGACGCATTAGATATACCGCTCCATCGGGGCGGAATCAATTCCGCGGTCCATGGTCGGGACTTCGGGATCTATTCCGGTGCGGTTGAATTTCCTCGGCGATGCGTAGAAACGGCTCTCGCCGTTCCTCTCCAATGGGAGGACGCATTAGATATACCGCTCCATCGGGGCGGAATCAATTCCGCGGTCCATGGTCGGGACTTCGGGATCGATTCCGGTGCGTTTGAATTCTTCGGGGATGCGTAGAAACGGCTCTCGCCGTTCCTCTCCAATGGGAGGACGCATTAGATATACCGCTCCATCGGGGCGGAATCAATTCCGCGGTCCGTGGTGCGGTTGAATTTCCTCGGCGATGCGTAGAAACGGCTCTCGCCGTTCCTCTCCAATGGGAGGACGCATTAGATATACCGCTCCATCGGGGCGGAATGAATTCCGCGGTCCTTGGTGGGGACTTTGCGATCTATTCCGGTGCGGTTGAATTTCCTCGGGGATACGTAGAAACGGCTCTCGCCGTTCCTCTCCAATGGGAGGACGCATTAGATATACCGCTCCATCGGGGCGGAATCTATTCCGCGGTCCGTGGTCGGGACTTCGCGATCTATTCCGGTGCAGTTGAATTTCCTCGGCGATGCGTAGAAACGGCTCTCGCCGTTCCTCTCCAATGGGAGGACGCATTAGATATACCGCTCCATCGGGGCGGAATTCATTCCGCGGTCCGTGGTCGGGACTTCGCGATCGATTCCGGTGCGGTTGAATTTCCTCGGCGATGCGTAGAAACGGCTCTCGCCGTTCCTCTCCCATGGATTCGAAATCGCCAAGAAACGGCTCTCGCCGTTCCTCTCCGGTTTTACTGGATGGCGGATTCGACGGCGGAGCTTACGGGCAGGGTTCCGTCGGCGACTTGTTTTTCGAAGTCTTCGACGCGGGTCTTGGTGGCCTCATCGGCGAAGAAGCGGTTGAGGACCGTTTCTTTGAGCAAGGTGCGGAACCACTCGACGTTCTGCCGACGGCGTTCGTTCTCGTGCACCCCACTCGCTTTTGTTTTCTCGAGGAAATCGGTGATGAGGTTCTCGATGCGTTCGAGTCCTTTGCCAGAAATGGCCGAGCAGGTCATGGCCTTGGGTTCCCAGCCTTCGGTGTAAGGCTCGAGGAAATGAAGGATGCGTCCATATTCGCCCCGGGCGGACCGGGCACGGGTAATGTTGTCGCCATCGGCTTTGTTCACGGCGATCGCGTCGGCGATTTCGATGACTCCCTTCTTGATGCCCTGAAGCTCGTCTCCGGCACCGGCAATCTGTAGGAGGAGGAAGAAATCAACGAGAGAGCGGACGGCGATCTCGCTCTGCCCCACCCCCACGGTTTCGACGAGGACGGTTCCGTAGCCTGCCGCCTCAACGAGAATCATCGCCTCCTTCGTGCGGGAGGCGACTCCCCCGAGGGTGCCGGCGGATGGCGATGGGCGGATGAAGGAGTTCGGATGACGACTGAGCAGCTCCATCCGAGTCTTGTCGCCCAAGACGCTCCCCCCGCTCCGGGAGCTGGAGGGATCGACGGCGAGGACGGCAATCTTCTCGCCCCGTTCACACACCCGCAGGCCGAAGGCTTCAATGAAGGTACTCTTCCCCGCACCGGGCACGCCGGAGATCCCGATCCGCCGAGCCTTCCCCGCGTGGGGAAGGCAGGCAGTCAAAACCTCACGGGCGACTTCAAGGTGGGCCGGTGCCTTGCTCTCGACGAGGGTGATCGCGCGGGCAAGCCGCATGCGATCCCCCGCGAGAACGCCCTCGATGAGCCATTCCGGATCCGGAAGCTTAGATCGCAACCGGGCAAAGCTGTTGCCCAGGCGTCCTCCCTTCTGCTCGGAATTGCCCTTTCTCACCGTAGTGGTGAAGAACGCCGGATCGGCGCCCTTGGGTGTCCATTCGGGTTTGGAGTCCCCTTCACTCATTGAAGAAGCAGCTCGAGAATCTTCTTCGCCGAATCCGGGATGACCGTTCCGGGACCGAAGATCGCGGCGGCACCGTTTTCGTAGAGGAAATCGTAATCCTGAGCGGGAATGACCCCACCGCAGACGATCATGATGTCCGGACGACCGAGCTTCTCGAGCTCACCGCGGAGGGCGGGCAAGAGGGTCTTGTGTCCAGCAGCGAGGGAGCTCATGGCGACGACGTGACAGTCGTTCTCCACGGCCTGACGGGCGGTTTCCTCCGGAGTTTGGAAGAGCGGCCCGATGTCGACGTCGAAACCGAGGTCCGCGTAACCGGAGGAGACCACTTTGGCCCCACGATCGTGACCGTCCTGCCCCATTTTCGCGACCATGATGCGCGGGCGGCGCCCTTCGGCCTTTTCAAATTTTTCTACGAGTTGGTTTACTTCGTCCACTTTCTCACTCTTTCCGAATTCCCTGCCATAGACTCCCGATACCGAGCGAATTTGCGCCCGATAGCGACCAAAATGTCCTTCCATCGCGTCGGAGATTTCCCCGAGGGATGCGCGTTTCTTCGCGGCTTCGACGGCGAGCTCGAGAAGGTTGCCCTTGCCCGATTCGGCAGCGTCGGAGATCGCCCCCAACGCTTGCTTCACCGCGGTGTCGTCCCGCTCGGCCCGGAGTTTCTCGAGGCGCTTGATCTGGGAGAGACGGACGGCGGTGTTGTCGATGTCGAGAATATCGAGCGGATCTTCCTTATCGAGGCGGTACTTGTTCAAGCCGACGATGGTCTCCTTGCCGGAGTCGATACGAGCCTGACGACGGGCTGCCGCTTCTTCGATGCGCAGCTTCGGAATCCCCTCTTCAATCGCCTTCGTCATACCGCCGAGCGATTCACATTCCTGGATGTGGGCCCAGGCCTTGTGCATCAGCTGATGAGTCAAGGCTTCGACGTAGTAGGATCCGCCCCATGGGTCGATGACGTTACAGATCCCGGTTTCTTCCTGAAGGAAGAGCTGGGTGTTCCGGGCGATGCGGGCCGAGAAATCGGTCGGCAGCGCGATCGCTTCGTCCAGGGCGTTGGTGTGGAGCGACTGCGTGTGACCGGTGGCCGAGGCCATGGCTTCGATGCAGGTGCGAACGACGTTGTTGAACGGATCCTGCTCAGTCAGCGACCAACCACTGGTCTGCGAGTGCGTGCGGAGCGCTAGGCTCTTCGGGTTCTTCGGCCCAAACTGGTTGACGATCTTGGCCCAGAGCATGCGGGCGGCGCGCATCTTCGCGACTTCCATGAAGAAGTCTTTTCCGATGGCCCAGAAGAAGGAAAGGCGCGGGGCAAAGGCGTCGACCGAGAGGCCGGCGTCCGTTCCCGTGCGGAGATATTCCAATCCGTCGGCCAGGGTGTACCCCATTTCGAGGTCGGCGGTGGCCCCGGCTTCCTGCATGTGGTAACCGGAGATCGAGATGCTGTTAAACTTCGGCATGTTCTGCGAGGTATACTCGAAGATGTCGCCGATGATCCGCATGGAGGGCTTGGGCGGATAGATGTAGGTATTCCGCACCATGAACTCCTTCAGGATGTCGTTCTGAATCGTTCCGGAGAGTTGATTCAATTCGCAGCCCTGCTCGAGACCGGCGACGATGTAGAAGGCCAGAATCGGAATCACGGCCCCGTTCATGGTCATCGAGACGGAGACCTGATCGAGCGGGATGCTATCAAAGAGGACCTCCATATCGAGGATGGAGTCGATGGCGACCCCAGCCTTTCCGACATCGGAAACGACGCGCTCGTGGTCACTGTCGTAACCGCGGTGGGTGGCGAGGTCAAAGGCGACCGATAGCCCCTTCTGCCCGGCGGCAAGATTCCGCCGGTAGAACGCGTTCGACTCCTCAGCGGTGGAGAACCCGGCGTATTGACGAACCGTCCAGGGGCGGAAGACATACATCGTGGCGTAAGGCCCACGCAGATACGGAGGCAAGCCGGCGGTGAAGTCGAGGTGCTCGTAGTCTTCGCTATCCTCCTCGGTATACAGCGGATTCACGGGAAAACCTTCGAGGGTATCGGAGACCCATTCGGAGACGGGGCGGCCCGTTTCTTCGAGAACGGATTTCTCCCAGTCCTCCCGGCTCATAGGCTCGGGGGCCTGGGTTCCGACGTCGATCTTAGTAAAATCGGGATTGTTCATGATTTTATCCTAAAAGTATTGATTCTGTTACTGAGTAGATCCCGGCGTGTTACGAAGCTGCACCGATGGCGACTCCGGCTTTTTCAAGCATTTCCCGGTTGGTTTCGTAGTTGTCACTCTTGATCCAGATGAATGTATCCATCCCGGCCTCACGGAACGACGCCTCTTTGTCTCCCGGATGTCCGGCGAGAACCACGGTGCAATCCGGAGCCTTTTGCTTCAGCGCTTTGGCAAAGGGAACAAACATCTCGGCGTATTGATCGTCGACACCGCAGATCACGGCGACCCGTGAACCGGAGGCGACAAAGGCCTCGGCGGCGGCGTCCGCATCGTCAAAACCGTTGGGATACTCGATGTCGAATCCTCCCGAGCTAAAGAAACCGCGGGTGAAGTCGGCCCGGATCTTGTGCTTCCGCAGTGGTCCAAGGTTGACGAGGTAGAGTTTCGGCGGAGTGCCGTTCTTCTCCTCGAAAGCAAACGCTCCCTTGCGAAGATATTCGAAGTTTTCGGCGAGACGATGATGGGTGAGCGCCGGCACTTCTTCAAAGACGCCGACTTCCGGAAGCAGAGCCCGGCGGAAATCCCCAACGGTGGCTCCCATGCGGGCGGCATCGACGAGAGAAACCGAATCTTCGAGGTCCACCTTCAGTTCCGGGTGCTCTTTGACCGCGGCACTGCGCTCTTCGACCAGACCGCGGTAATCCGGCAGTCGAGGGTCGAGAAGTTTCTCGGTCAGGTTGGCGTAAACGTTCGTCCCGATCAGAGAGAAGCGGCGCTGATTGAGGCGTTTCTGCTGATCGGCCCGGGATTGGCCGCACATCTCTGCGACTTTCCCCTTGCGGAAGGCCTCGGCGATCCCGCCCTCGGCTTCAATTTCCTGGAATCGGCTCCAAGCCGCCTTCACCACTTCGTCCGTCAGAGATTCGACATACCAGGATCCGCCAGCCGGATCGACCACGCGGGTCAATTCGCACTCTTCGGCGAGAATGGTGTGGGTGTTGCGGGCGATTCTCTGCGCGAAGGCATCCGACTCGCGAACGCACTCGTCAAAAGTGCCAATGGTCAGAGCCTCGAGACCGCCGAGAACTCCACAGAACGACTCGGTCGTCGTCCGCAGCATGTTTACATACGGGTCGAAGGTCGTCTTGTTGAAGCGTCCGGTGCGTCCGGTGGCGCGCATTGGAGTTGGCTCTTCGATGCCAAAGGATTCCTGGATCCGGGCCCAAGCGATCCGGGCGGCACGAATTTTCGCCAGCTCCATAAAGAAGTTTGATCCCAGCGAGAAGGTGAAAACGGTCCGCTTGGCCACATCGGCGGCGGCGATTCCTCGCTTCCCGAGCTGGCGGATGTACTCGACGCTCTCCGCCAAAACCAAGGCGAGCTCGTCCACGGCAGATCCACCGGCCATGTGGAAGGGAATGCCCGAGCAGCCGACGAGGCCGAAATTGGGCAGAACGCCATCCAAAAGGTCAAAGGCGGCCTTCAACTGATCCATCATGGAGTCGTAAGGAATCGGCAGCGCGCCGGCCCCCACCCAATGTCCGATCGGGTCGGCGTGAAAGGCTCCGCGCAGCTTTACCGGATCCACTTCGTTTTCTTCACACCAAGCGGCGAGAAAAGCAGCCATGGGGACGACCGCGCATCCGGGCTTGAAGTGAATCGAAATCGCTTCGGAAACCACTCCTGCCAGAGCCTTCTTGAGGTCGGCGAGTTGAGCGAGTGATAGACCGCAGGCACCGACCTCGCCCTCTCCTGCTTCGGATGGGTCATGCAGGAGCGAGGTGGCCATATCGAGGGAGATCATGGCACCCGTCTGGCCCTTTTGCAGGGCGTCGAGCAGTTGCTTGTTATACTCGGCCGGATCTCCGGCGGTAATTTCCTGAACCGAATCCCACGGAGCGTCCAAATAACCCGCCGACTGGGACGAGCGCGGACTGGCGACCGCTCCCGGCATATCGGCGAGGTGCGGAAGACCTTCGACCGACTCCTTGCGGTAGATCGGCTGCAGGGTAATCCCCTCCACCGTCTTAGTGAGCATTTTCTTCTCGAATGGTGCTCCTTTCAAGAGGGCCTCTGCGGCTGATTTCCAATCCGCATAGGACGGGCGTGGGAACTCATCGAGAAGAGTCTTCATCTCGTTGGTAGTATTAGTTTCTTCGCTCATGGCTTGTGGTATAAATAAGCTATACTTACGCAATAGAGGGCAAGATCACGCTTTTGGTCAATTAATTTTTTTTATCAAAATTACAGTTTGACTTTAGATTCTCTAATCCTAAAACCGTATTCGAACCTACTAAAAATCATGATTCAAAAAATCGATCATCTCGGAATTGCAGTCCGCAGCCTCGCGGAAACGATCCCTTACTATGAGAAGGCTCTTGGCCTCCACTGCCACGGAACCGAAGAAGTAGAGTCCCAAGGAGTAAAAACTGCTTTTTTTGAAGCTGGAGACGTTCATATTGAACTTTTGGAACCGACGAATCCGGAAAGCCCGATTGCCAAGTTCCTCGATAAAAATGGAGAAGGAATCCATCATATAGCGTTTGCGACCGATGACATCAAGGGGCAACTGACCAAGGCATCCGACGAAGGAATTCGCCTCATCAATCAGGAACCATTTGAAGGAGCCGCCAATAAGATGGTAGCCTTCCTCCATCCCAAGAGCACCCACGGAGTTCTCACCGAACTTTGCATGCCCAAGGAATAGTTCCCACACCACAACATTTCACCCTCGAGAAAGACTGAACGAGATCACGATCGGACAACCACTGCCCTCACCCAACCATGGCTATTGATCCTAAATTACTTGAAGAACTAAAGAATCGCCGCGAAAAGGCCCGCAAGGCCGGCGGAGAGGCGAAACTGGAAAAACGCAAGGCCAAGGGCCTTCTATCCGCTCGCGAGCGGCTGGAACGCTTCTTCGAACCCGGCACCTTCCAGGAGTTCAGCATGCACGCTTCGCACCAGTGCACCAACTTCGGCATGGCGAAAGTCGAGCTGCCGACTGACGGTGTCATCACCGGCACCGGTTACGTCGATGGTCGCCCCGTAGCGGCTTACAGCCAAGACTTCACCGTTGGCGGAGGCGCACTCGGAAGCATCCATGCCAAGAAAATCTGCGACCTGATGGAATTCGCCCACGAAAACGGGATGCCCGTGGTCGGGGTGAACGATTCCGGCGGAGCCCGCATTCAGGAAGGAGTCGACTCCCTCTCCGGCTACGGAAAAGTCTTCTTCAAGAACGTCTATCTCTCTGGAGTGGTCCCGCAAGTCGCCGTCATCGCCGGCCCCTGTGCCGGAGGCGCCGCTTATTCGCCAGCCCTGACGGACTTCCTGATCATGACCCGCGAGAACGCCAACATGTTCATCTGCGGACCGGGAGTGATCCAATCCGCTACTGGGGAAAAGGCCTCGCTGGATCAATTCGCCACCGCCGCAGCGCACGCTTCGGTCAGCGGAAACATCCACCTGATCGCCGACGATGACGGACACGCGATGGACCTCGCAGGCGAGCTCCTCAGCTACCTCCCCTCCAACAACTTGCAGGATCCTCCCCACGAGCCGACCGAACAGGTCAGCCAAGGCAAGGATCCCGGCATGAATGACCTCGTCCCCGGAGACTCCAAGACTCCGTTCGACGTTCACGAAGTCATCCAGCGCCTCGTCGACGATGCTAACTACTTCGAAATCATGCCCGATTTCGCCCGAAGCCTCGTCACCTGCTTTGCCCGGATCGACGGGATCGTCGTCGGCATCATCGCCAATCAGCCGATGGTGAAAGCCGGAACGCTCGACATCGATTCTTCCGATAAAGGCGCCCGCTTCATCCGCACCTGCAACATTTACAACATCCCGCTCGTCAACTTGGTCGACGTTCCCGGCTTCATGCCCGGTCTTGCCCAAGAGCGCGGCGGCATTATCCGCCACGGCGCGAAGTTGCTCTTTGCCTACGCGGCTTCGACGGTGCCGAAGATCACCTTGATCATGCGGAAAGCCTATGGCGGTGCCTACCTCGCGATGTGCAGCTCGGACCTCGGCGCCGACCAGGTCTTCGCTTGGCCCACCGCTGAAATCGCGGTCATGGGTGCGGAAGGCGCAGTGAAGGTGCTCTACCGCAAGGAGTTGGAAAAGGCCGAAGATCCGAAGGCCCGCGAAGAAGAACTCCGCGCCGAATACCGCGACAAGTTCGCCTCTCCTTACCAAGCCGCCGAGAAGGCAATGATCACCGACGTAATCGAGCCGTCCGAAAGCCGGGCCGTCATTTCGCTCGCACTGCGGAACACACTCAACAAACGGGATAGCCGTCCACCGAAGAAGCACGGGAACATCCCTCTCTGATTGTTTTCTCCGCAAACCGCATAACGAACCATGCCCATGCAACTACCGATTCCCATCGCGGCCGCCGAATCGCACACAGCGATCAACCTCGTGGTCACTGGATTTCTCTTCGTCGTCGTCGTCCTCATGATCCTCGCCGGGATCACATGGCTGGGAGGCAAATATTTTGCCGCCCGCGACGCCGCGAAACCGCCGTTGGCCAAGAAAACCGTGAAGCCGCCCAAAACGGCGGCCCCAGCGGCTACTGCCAGCGCGGCTCCATCATCCAACGAGGGCGAACACCTGACCGCGGTCATCACCGCAGCGATTCACGTGGCCCTTCAGGACCAACGCTTCCGCGTCCGCTCAATCCGGCGCATGGCACCCGGTTGGGCCCAGGAAGGTCGACGCCAGATCTTCTCTTCGCACCGCCTTCGTTAAAGAAAGAGCGTTACTGGATAGAACCCATTCTCTCCACTGACCGATAGAGTTGCGCATCATCCCCCCCCGACAACCGGGGGAATGATCCCGGAACTGCGATCTGCCAACATCGCCCATCGGTTTTCGGCCTCACGGCCGCTTCTCCGGAAGCTTACAAACAAAATTACAAATCCAACTAGAATTACCAAAAGAAGAATATCATGAAGAAACTCCGAGTCACTGTTGACGGCAAAAGCTACGAGGTTGAGGTCGAGATCCTCGAAGAAATCGGTGGAGCCAGCTCCGCACCAGCCGCTGCCCGTCCCGCACGTCCTGCAGCCGCCGCGGCGGCTGCCCCGGCTCCCGCTGCAGCGGCACCGAAGCCCATCGCTGGTGATGGTGAAGTGCCCAGCCCGCTTTCCGCGGTCGTGGTATCTGTCGAGGTCAAGCCCGGCGACCAAGTCAACGAAGGCGATCAGCTCATCACGCTGGAAGCCATGAAGATGAACACGCTCGTCACGGCTCCGGCTTCCGGCACGGTCGGCGAGATCCTCGTCGGTGCTGGTGACGCCGTGGAAGAGGGCCAGGCTCTCCTGAAACTCTCCTAATATTCCGTCACCCATCTCCCATTTCTGAAACCGCTCTCCTCCCCTGTTCATGGACACGATTCAACAACTGTTTTCTGAGACCGGGTTCAACCACCTGAATTGGCAGATGCTCCTCATGTGGGGCATCATCGGCGTCATTTTTTATCTCGCCATTGCCAAGGGTTTTGAACCCCTTCTCCTCGTTCCTATCGGATTTGGCGCCTTGCTCGTCAACCTCCCCGACACCGGACTGCTGAATGCGCCGGTCTTCGGCCCCGACGGGACGATGGAGTCGGCGGGCGGTCTCTTGCACTACTTCTATGAGGGGATCCACATCGAGCTGTTCCCGCCGCTGATCTTCCTCGGCGTCGGGGCCTTGACGGACTTTGGTCCACTCATTGCCAACCCGAAGACCCTACTCCTCGGCGCGGCGGCCCAGTTCGGCATTTTTGCCACCTTCTTTGGTGCGATCGCTCTGGGATTCTCCTACACGGAGGCCGCTTCGATCGGGATCATCGGGGGAGCTGATGGACCGACGTCGATCTACCTGACCAGCAAGTTGGCCCCACCTCTCCTCGGAGCCGTGGCCGTAGCCGCCTACAGCTACATGGCGCTGGTGCCAGTGATCCAACCGCCAATCATGCGCCTGCTCACTAGCAAGGAAGAGCGCAAGATCCGTATGGTGCGTCTCCGTCCGGTCGGCAAGCTTGAGAAGATCCTCTTCGCCCTCGTCGTCGCCATCTTCTGCATTCTCGTGGTGCCCAGCTCTGCTCCCCTGATCGGGATGCTGATGCTCGGTAACTTCTTCCGTGAATGCGGCGTCACTGAGCGACTCGTCAAAGCGGCTCAGAACGAGATCATCAACATCGTCACCATTTTCCTCGGCCTTGCCGTCGGGACGAAGATGAGCTACGACAAGTTTCTCGATCCGAACACGATGAAGATCCTTTTTCTCGGAGTCATTGCCTTCATCATCGCCACCGCTTCCGGGGTTCTCATGGCTAAGTTCATGAATCTCTTCCTCCGCAAGGATAAGATCAATCCCCTCATCGGATCCGCCGGTGTCAGCGCCGTGCCGATGGCGGCCCGCGTCTCGCAGGTCGAAGGGCAAAAGGCTGATCCGAGCAACTTCCTTCTCATGCACGCCATGGGACCCAATGTCGCCGGGGTGATTGGCTCAGCCCTCGCCGCCGGATTCTTCCTGACCCTTCTGGGAGGATAAAACTCCCCCCATTTTGGGCGGTCCCTGCGGCGAATCCTTGAGTTTCTGATTCCGCCGCGGGGAAACCCCTCCGCCCACTTTCTATTTTTTCCAATCATTCCCATAGTAAATCCAACCGCCAGCGAACCATGGCCCTGAAAGAACTAACCGCAGAAGAGGCAGCGAGCCTCATTTCACACGGAGATACGATCGGATTCAGCGGATTCACCCCCGCCGGAGCCGCCAAAGAAATCCCGACCGCAATTGCCGAAAAGGCGAAGAAAGAACACGAGGCTGGACGCCCTTTCAAGATCGGCGTCGTCACCGGCGCCTCGACCGGGCAGTCCCTCGACGGAGAGCTGGCCGAGGCCGATGCCGTCTCCTTCCGCACGCCGTACCAATCGAATAAATCCCTGCGTCAATCCATCAACGCCGGGAAGACGCACTTCTTCGACATGCACTTGTCGCAGTTGCCGCAAAACGTTCGCTACGGATTCCTCGGCAAGTTCTCTTACGCCATCGTCGAAGCCTGTGACGTCTCGGAAGACGGACACATCGTCCTCTCGACCTCGGTCGGAGCCTCTCCCACATTCTGCCAATACGCCGACAAGATTCTGGTCGAGCTCAACGAATTTCACCCGAAGGCATTGCGTGGTTTCCACGACATCTACGAACCACTCGATCCGCCTCACCGCCGGGAGCTACCCGTATACTCCTGCTCGGACCGAGTCGGAACGGAAACAATCAAGGTAGCCCCGTCGAAGATTGCCGGAGTCGTCCGCACCAATCGCCCCGACGAGGTCGGTGGATTCAAGGAGGTCTGCCCCATCACCAGCAAGATCGGCGAAAATGTATCCAACTTCCTCGCCAGCGAACTGCGCAAGGGAGCCATCCCGAAGGATTTCCTCCCCATCCAAAGTGGGGTCGGCAATATTGCCAACGCCATTCTCGGGGCCTTGGGCCAAAACCCAGACATCCCCGCCTTCGAGATGTATTCGGAAGTCATTCAGGACTCCGTCATCTCGCTGATGGAAGAAGAGCGCATCCGCTTTGGTAGTGCCACCTCCCTCACGCTGAGCCCGGAAGTTCTGGCCCGCGTGTACGATAATCTCGATTTCTTCCGCTCCAAGGTGCTCCTGCGCCCACAAGAGCTTTCCAACCACCCGGAAATCGTTCGCCGGCTCGGCATCATCTCGATCAATACCGCAATCGAGACTGACATTTTCGGCAACGTGAACAGCACCCACGTCATGGGGAACAACCTCATGAACGGTATCGGAGGCTCGGGTGATTTCACCCGCAATGCCTACCTCTCGGTCTTCACCTGCCCCTCCGTGGCCAAGGGAAGCAAGATCAGCACCATTGTCCCGCTCGTGAGCCACATGGACCACAGCGAACACTCCGTGCAGGTCGTCATCACCGAGCAAGGCGTCGCCGACCTTCGCGGGAAAGATCCGGTCGAACGGGCTCGCCTCATCGTCGAGAACTGCGCCCATCCAGAATACCGGGATCTCCTCCGAGGCTACTTCGACAGCGTTAAAGACGGGCACACACCGCAGACGCTCGATTGCGCCTTCGCTATGCACCAGAAATTCCTCAAAACCGGGGACATGCACGGCGTCGAGTGGGCACTCCCAGGCAGCCAGGCATAACCCTTTTCCAACCATCCCCCCCTAACGCGGCTGCGACCTTCGGGTCCAGCCGCGTTTTCCGTACAGGAGTCGAAACGGCTTCGCAGTTCCGCTACACATCGCTACCGTAGAGGAACTGCGAACGTAGTTTCTCCCTGCGATCGCCTACCACTCTTTCAGTCGATCCTCGGCCCACGCATCCGACTCTTCGATCGTATCGAAGACCCTTCTTTCCCAAGAATGATCCTTCTCGTTCGCGTGGCGCAAAAACTCCTCCAGCTTGGCGCGCACTTCGGGGCTTCCCAGAACATACCCCAACAACATTTTATCCCTACGACCGAAACGTTGAGATTGATTGACGTAAATGAAGGCGTTTTTGACCTGTACCTCGCTCCCAATCACTCCCTCCAAATTCGTAAAATCGTTGAGGATGTAGCGCAAAGAGTCATACCGTTCATCGGCGATCCTCTCGTTGCACAAATTCACGACATCCTCAAAAGTGAGCACTCCTCGAAAAGTGATCGTGAGCTTACGATGATCCCATTGAAACGAATAGTTTTTCATAGCCGAAGAAATCTACGACGGGAAACCTAAGCCGCGGAACGTAGCAAGATCGCTATTGCCGTGGCAAGTGCGGAGAGACGCATGACGCCGAGATCTCTCTCAAGTAATCGAAATGCTACTCGTTGGGCGAAGTCATAAGAATACGGGCCGACGATTCTCATGGTCCTCCCCTCCTCCTCGGAGGCATTTCTCTCCAAAGAGGCAAACTTGTATTCAGCACCGCGGGAAGAAGCCTTGTGCGAATTAGACTGTATCCATTCGACCGCGATCCCCATCCCCCGGTACGCGCATGACTTGAGTCGTGCGCTCCCCCCCACCGCTTCTACGCAAAGGATCAAGCCGTAGCATCGGCGCTTCGCCGATGACTCATCCTGCCTCTCCGAATCGCCGCCCGCTCCAACGCGTGGGAGCAGGGATGCTCCCACCACCATGCCTTTCCCTCGCGACCGACTAAAGTCGGTACAACAAACCCGCTTCAACGCCAGAAAACGATTCTGGGGCCATTCGATACCATCCCCCGTACGCGCATGACTTTAGTCGTGCGCTCCCCCCCACCGCTTCTACGCAAAGAATCAAGCCGTAGCGTCGGCGCTTCGCCGATGGCTCATTTTGCCTCTCCGGATCGCCTCCCGCTCCAACGCGTGGGAGCAAGATGCTCCCACCACCATGCCTTTCCCTCGCGACCGACTAAAGTCGGGACAACAAACCCGCTCCAACGCAAAAAACGATTCTTAGATCATCCGATTCCCATCCCCCGTACGCGCATGACTTGAGTCGTGCGCTCCCTCCACCACCGCTTCTACGCTAAGGATCAACCCGTAACATCGACGCTTCGCCGATGGCTCATCTTGCCTCTCCGGATCGCCGCCCGCTCCAACGTGCGGGAGCAAGATGCTCCCACCACTATGCCTTTCCCTCGCGACCGACTAAAGTCGGGACAACAAACCCGCTCCAACGCAAAAAACGATTCTTAGATCATCCGATTCCCATCCCCCGTACGCGCATGACTTGAGTCGTGCGCTCCCCCCACCACCGCTTCTACGCTAAGGATCAACCCGTAACATCGACGCTTCGCCGATGACCCATCCTGCCTCTCCGAATCGCATCCCGCTCCAACGCGCGGGAGCAAGATGCTCCCACCACCATGCCTTTCCCTCGCAGCCGACTAAAGTCGGTACAACAAACCCGCTCCAACGCCGAGAACGATTCTGACGCCATCCGATCCCGCCCCCCGTACGCGCATGACTTTAGTCGTGCGTATCGTCTTCACGCCTACCCCACCGTGGAAGACGATGCTCCCTTTTTCGCTCTGCGAGCTACGCAGGGCAAGCGCCCAGATGCCCTGCCGCTCGAAGATCAACGCCTCCTGAATTCGGCCAAACCACTCCCGCCCCTATCTTCGGGGCCTGCGGATCGGCAGATCGGACAACCGCAACGGGCGCCTCAACCGGCTCCGCAAATCCGCACAGAGGACGATGAGGATCTGAGCGGTCAGGAAGGTATCCCCCGCCGCAGTGTGACGATCCACCACCTCGATCCCCAGTTGCATGCAGACTTCTTCCAGCGAAGGTGGCCGCTGATTCGAGTAGCCAGTCCGCCGAAAGGCGGTCAGTTCCTGCATGGCGAGATGCGCGGTATCCAGAGACCAATTGCGCAACTTGACTCCACAATGCTCCCGCATCGCACGATTCAAAAGACACAGATCAAACCCAATGTGATGACCGACCAGCAGATGACTTCCAAATAAAGGGAGGCACTCTCGAATTACTTCGGATTCCGGTCGTCCTTCCGCCGTCTTCGACGGAAGAATACCGTGCACTTCGATCGCCTGGTTCCACTCCGTTTCCGGCTGATAGATCGTCCATTCCCGAAAACTGCCAATGACCATTTCGCCCCGATCCACTGCGACGGTCGCCAGGGAGAGCAATTGATCCTTCGCCCGATCCAGACCCGTGGTCTCGGCATCCAAAACCACAAGATGCGAGTCTTCCACTTTGGCCCGACGGGAGAAGGATTTCCGGCAGCCCTTCCAGTATTCGGCCACAACCGGATCGGAGGGAGGCGACTGGAAAAATCGAAACATTCGGCAATCCTACAGTTGGAAGTCCATCCGGACCGAGGTTTGTAACAGGTTCAAGACGTCAAATACATTGGTCAACTGGGACTTCTCCAACTTGCTCAGGGAATTGGGTTCGATGAAACGGCCACTGTCCTGCCGTCTCAACCCGGTTCGAATCCTCAGGCGCAGCAGGAAATCATAAGCCTCATAGGCCAAGCGGGCCACCTGCGCATGGGTCGCGTCGAACTCCTCGAGCTGCTCGAAGCGTCCCCCCGTCGAGTAGTGTCGCATGAGCCGATAGCGCAAAGCGTAAATGCGGGCCGCATCTCGAAGAGGCCCCAATCCGCGGCTTTTGATGTCGAACTCTCCCGCGCGCTCCCCCTTGCGTTCGACGACGAACTGTCCCCAGAAGTTGAGCGGAGGCGGCACGGCCACGATCATTCGAGCAAGCCGCTTTTGCATCGGAAGATTTCCCGCCAGCGAATCGAAGATCAACTCCCGTAAACGCAGGCACATTTCCGCATCCCCGGCAACGCAACGAAGGTCGAACAAGACAATCGCCCGCAAGGTCGAATCCCCCCGGGTGAAATCGTAGCTCCGGATCTCCTGCCCCCACTCGGTTTCGGTTTTGCACCAGCGGGGGTTACAGGCCATCACGCCTCCCTGGCAGCGGGTGAAACCGCAGACCGTGAGCTTCTCAATCACACGATCCGCAAACTCCAAAAAGACTTTCCGATGCTTTTCATCGAGGTCGGGGTCACCGGTCGACGAAAACACCAACGCGTTGTCCATATCCGTTCGCAACACCTGTTCCCGCCTGCCATCGCTGCCGACGGACATCCAGGCCCAGGATACGTCCGGCAAGGACTTCCCTTTCTCCCCCATTTCCGCGGTCACCATTGCGATCAACTTCTGCGTCAACTCGTCGTAGAGCTCGGCGCAGATCTGCCCGAGAAACACCCCGGAAAGGCCGGCTTCGACATAGCTCCGGGCAATCTGCTCGATCTCGTCGCACAATTCGCTCAACCGAGAGTCGGATCGGGCATCCCGAATTTCCCGAATCAATCCCGCCGGATGTTGTCCGCTTTGCGCCAAGAGGTCCTTGTGGGTGCACACGTCGAGCGCCTTGCTCTCCGGAGTGCCATCCTCCGTCACGCAGACCTGGGGAACCCGCGACCGCATCATCAACAGGGTCGCTGCGGTCGCACTCGATTGCGGCGCCACCGTGATCACCGGGCTCGCCATCACTTTGCGAACCGGATCCAACGAGTCATTTCCCTGGACGATGACCCATTTCACCAAATTCACACTGGTTACGACCCCGAGAGGACGGCGTTCCTCGTCGACCACCAAGATCGAAGGGACCCGTTTGGACACCATCAACGCCGCGGCCTCCTTGATGGGAGCCTCGGGCAGACAAGTGAGCAACCGGGCCAAAGCTCTTGGCTGAATCAACTGCGCCCCTTCCAGATGGGACTGCAAGATCGTTCGCTTCCCCTTCAGGCGGGATTCCTCGGGCACGCTGACCTTGGCCCCGATGCGCGTCGACCAGAACAGATGTCGCCGGACATAGTAGCGCGCGGAGTCGTTGTCCTGCAGTTGTTCTTTGAAGAGATCGCCCGGGACGACATAGAGCAAGGAATCCTCCTCGACCACGGCATTCACCTTGAAAGGCTCATTCTCCAGAAGTGCCGTCAGCCCGAGCAGATCTCCCACGTCCCGCACGTCGACCAATTCGCTCGTCCCATCATTTTCCCAGTAGTATTCGATTCTCCCCAGCGAAAGAAAAAAGAGATCTCCCTGATGGGCCTCTCCCTGTTTCCAGAGAGATTCTCCCTTGGCCAGCGCCCGCACCCGCGACCGTTGCGCCAGATTCCACACCGCTTCTTCCGGCATCAAACTGAACGGCGGGAACTGCCCCAAAGCCCGCGCGATGCGGTCGGGGATCTGGTTCTGAGAGCCTGATGAGGGGGTCGACATCATTCCGAACAATTTTCTCTCCTTATTCCTCGCTCCGGTCGGAAGCCACCCCGCAGTGACTTGACAGTCAATCCAGCCGGAAAAAGGACCAATCCTTTAACACAAGGAATTATCCAGATTCGGGAGAATTCTGCAAGTGAAGGATCGTCCCCCAGAAACACCGCAGATTGATTCGATCTCAGGAATGCCGAGGTGTTTGGTCGCGAGCGGAAGAACCGCCAGAATGCACCTGTTCCTGAGCCGTCAACCTCGATCAAACGCCTCTAGATCCGCTAAACCACCGGCTTTCGCCGATAGAATAGCAGCCCGGGCATGGCCAGGCCGACCGCCAATCCCGCGACTATGAAAATGGCGCGCAGACCGTTCTCCAGCGCCTCCGAAAGGAGAACATCACTCAATCCGGACCGCTCGATCTCCGCCAAGGCCAATAACGCCGTAAAGGCGTAAACGCCGGGAATCATCGGAATCATCGCCGCCACGGTGAAAACCTTGGGGTGCGCCCGCAAATGTCGCGCCCAATACACCCCCACCATACTCACGGTGGTAGCCGCGAGGAAGGTCGCCCACTCGATGTGGAGATTCCCGACATGGATTAACAAGAACCGCAAGCCGTGGCCCAAGGCCCCTCCGAGCGCGCAGAACTTCAAAGCCTCCCGCGGGACGTTGAAAACCAAGGCAAATCCCACCGCCGGCACCGCCGCCAACAACATATCCTGTAAAAGTGATCCCAGTAAGTTCATTTGATCCACGCCCAGGCGTCCCACACCGTCATTGCCAACAAAATACCCGCACAGGAAGCCGCACAAAGCAGGCCAGCCATCACGCCCCGCGCGATTCCCGTATTCACATATCCCTTCACCATATCCGAAACCGAATTGATGAGGGGAAATCCCGGCACCAGCAGCAAAACACTCGCGGCCATCGCAATCTTGGGGGTTCCCACAAACCCGAGAATCAGCCCCTGCGCCGCAATCGAGGTCGCGACAAATGCGGCGATGGCGAAATTGACCAGAGGATTGAAATGCAGATGAGCCAACTGGTGCCGCGTCGTCATGGCGACAAAGCTCGCGACGAAGGTGAGTCCGGAGGCGGGAATGTCCGCGCCCGCGAGACGAGCGAAGCAAGCGCACGACAGCCCGATCATCACGGCAACCACCCAACGATTGTAGCGATCCTGACTGATCCCCTCGAGCTCGCGCGAGACGCCATCTACGTCTAGGAGCCCCTCCTCGGCCTTGAGCATGATGCGCTGTACCTCCGTCACGGCCCGCATGTTGATCCCCCGATCCACATTGCGGCGAACGGTCGTATCGCTCCGCCCTTGAAAAACGGTGGTGATGGTAATCCCGTTCGCCGTCAATGCCACCTCTACCTGATCCATACCCAGGGCCACGCCGAGTCGCCGACTCACTGACTCCACCAAGACACTCTCCGCGCTGAACTGCATTAGGACGATGGCCGTCTGCACGCAGAGCTCGGTGACCCGATGCTGATCCGATTCCGAAAATTCGATCATATTCATACTTACTTGCCGATCGAGCCGTCTCTCCCCTCCCCGGGATCGATGACCTCGTAAGGCCCGATGGATCGATTCCATTCCGTTATATTCGCCTTGCGCGGCAACGGAAGGTCAATTCCAACAATGCCCGAAATTTTCAGTTCTTTTCCGGAGCAAAAGGCGGTCATCCATAGAATTCCCCTCCTACTCAGAGGCATATCTTTACCGCCAAATCCGGTGAGCCACTCAGCCTTGTCCAAGCCCTTGATTGAGAGGCGATTCTTCCTGTGGTTTGACCTCGTTCGATTGCTCCTTCTTAAGGCCGAAGGTCTTATTTACCCGAGCCTCGGGCGACGCCCGAGGTAAAACGGATGGGATGGTAGGTAGGCTGAAAGCGCTAAAGCACGCTTTCAGCGTGCCCATTTCTTGCTTTGGGATCCTCGGGCGTTGCCCGAGGCTATTCTTGAATGGCGCTTTTAGCGCACCGATGGACCTTCGCGAATCCAGCGAAAACCTGAACCCAATCTAAGCTCCTTGTCATCAGCATTGTCGTCGACTCGAAGAGACGAAAAAATGTGTACAAGGACTTACCCGTATGGGGAGGTTCTGCGTCCGGATTTATTCGCAAACTAGTACAATGCGGGGTCCCTTCCCGAATGGCACTGGTTTAAGAACTATTGCGAAGATAATCTGGCGATTAGCACGTCGAAAAGAACCCCTCCACCGCCTGACGGCGGTCCCCCTCCCCTCCAAGCAGGGGAGGAGTCTCTACTTAAATTTTCAACTCCCCTCCTACGAGTAGGAGGGGGGGACCAGCGCCAGCTGGTGGGGTGGTTTCGCGATGAGTAGATATCCTTAAACCAGTGCCATGCGGGGCACCTTCCCCGCGTCTCCTCTTCTACTGCAACGAAAGCTTGATCAGGCGCTGATTACCCCAATCCACAAGAACAGCCCGGTTTCCGGCGGCATCGATCATTTGCGGTTCGCTCAGCGACGTTTCCAGGCCTTCGCTCTGAAATTCAGCCAACAGATCCGCGGAACCGCCCTCGATTCGGAAACAGACAACGCGATTGTTTTCCGTATCACTCACCCAAAGAACCCCCTCGCTCTCAGTGATGTAGATCTTCCCCCCGAACTGATCCCCCTCCCAGGAGTTCCATCGGCTCACCGGACTGATCTTCGCCTCGCTCTCTTCGAAAACCACGATCTCCCCTGCGGAAGCGACGAGCAACCGACCATCGACGGATCGCGCCAAGCTCGTGACCTCCGGCACTTCCTGCCCCAAATCGAGGTCAAAAGACGCATCCGTCTTCCGGAAACCTCCATTCGGATTAAGGAGGAGTCGAACCGCGTCTCCCGCTTCATTGGCTACGATGGCCACATTCGGTCCATTCTCCTGGGCATAGACCACCATCCCGGTCGGATTCTCGGGCAATTCTTCAACCGTGCTCGATGTCTTCTTACTCTGTTCGTCGTAAGGCCGGTGCATCAACTTCGGAGTTCCCCGGTAAAGAAAGGGGAAGATGACCTGACCATTCTCCGAGAGGGCTCCCTGGACGGCCCGCCAATCGCGGGAGTTAAAAGACGTTTCCCCTTTTAAAATCGCGGAGGGACCGTCGGACCAGTTCCAAAATCCTGAGTAAAACCATACTCTGCCCCCGTCATCGAGAACAACCGTTCCCGGAAAGTGGATACTGCCGAGGCGGCGCTCCAAGAGAAAGGCCTGCTTTTCCTCATCGTACCGCAGCAGGTGAATCACCCCGATCGGGCCCACGGCCGCATAACGGTCTTCTCCCAAGTGAGCCATTCCGCGGGGGAGATAGAGCTCCCCATCCTCCGGGAGGCTTCCGATGAAGTATCCGGAGCTGCCCCCGTAAACGACCCCGGGCTCGGGAGTGTAGTCGAGGTTTCGGCGGGACAAAGTCATATGCCAACCGAACTCAAAAACGTAACCATTGACCACCTGATGCAAAGAGCCTAGCGGCGTGGGACGGATTTCCCGTTCTCTTTCCGCTTGATAGGACCAGGTGCCGCCGACCACGACCTCACCGTCCTCAAAAATGTCGACGGTGTTGATCCGGTCCCCTTCCGCGGCTTGGCCGATCTCCACAAACTCGTCGGAGGTCGGATCATAAATTCCCACGACCTTCGCCGCAGTGACCAACCCGATCTTACCGTCCATGGCATTCAAAGAGATCTCTTCCACTCTCCGATCGACCTCTTGAGGCTCGGTTCCGGACGGGGCGGTAATGGGTAAGGTGAAGAGTCGATCCCCGGACCGCAAGACCACGAGATCTCCCACAACGACAAGGCTCCTCGATTCATGATGCTTCTTCTCACAGGGAAAATCGCCGAGCATCCGTCCGTCCGGAGAGAGGCGAAGAACATTCTGCGTTCCGCCAAAGCTCCAAAGCGCCCCGAGGCGATCATATCCCAGCCCAGAAGAACTGCCGTTCGTGCTGTATTCCGTTCCCTCGAAGTGAACGAGAGTCGAACCATCGTTCCCCGAATTTCCCAATACGCCATCCAAGCGAATCGAATCCCCGGAAGCCACACTCAGGCTCACGAGCAAGCCGACGACAAAAAGCATTAGATTTTTCGAATTCATGATTCTTACTCCCAGTTCAGTTCGCCCCAAAGCGCGGGGTTGATCATGGTTTCACCCGGGACGTCGTTCACGAGTCCGGTTGCATCGTTACTCCAGTAGCTCCGAAGGACGTTGATGTTCCCTCCTTCGTCCCCGTAGATGACACCGAAGTCCCCGAGAAGGTTCGCCGAGGTTCCATCCGAAGGCAGGCCGAGTCCGGCCACAGGTATGCGTGCCTCGAGCATATATCCCTGGCGATCCGTTTTCACGTCGACAGTAGCATCGTCGAGCACCTCGACTTGATCCACCAGAGCGGATCGCCACGGACTGCTGAAGGATACCGGATCGGTGGTCCCGGGAACACGGTAATCCAAGAGAATGACCACCGATTCTCCCTCAAACGGGGCGATCATCAGACGCTTGTCGCCGACAACAGGCTCCGAACGCCGCCGAGGTGCCTCCGGGTCGGTCGAAAATTCAAAGACCACCACATCGCCGGTCTTGAAAAGAAGATTCCGGTCTTTTCCGTTGTTCACCCAAGGGCTGGGATCCTTGACCGAATAACGAAGCACCAGATCATCCCCCGAACGGACGGCCTCCACCTTCCCGTAAGGAAATCTCTCCGAAGCATCGCCCCACTCGGCCACCACTCTCAGTTGGCCGCTGGGGATGACCGCTTCGCGGATGACTTTCGTTTCCGCCTGTTCTTTTTCTAGGATCTTCTGCGCCGCTTTGACCTGCTCCGCCGAAACGGGCAATGAACCGCCCTGACGCTCGACTTCATCCAAGCCGTGAATTTCAAAAATCCGATAATCAGAGTGTCCGGACTGCAAAATGTAACGTCTGGACTCCTGATCCCGACCGAAGTACCCACCAAAGCACTCACCTCCGATTCGATATGCACTGGCATCACGAGAGAGTCGAACGTCCTGGAACATCTCATCGAGATAGATTCCATCCGTGGTCATCACGAAAAAGCGCCCATGATTTCCGTTGATGACCGTCACGTCTCCCTTCTCATCCAGCGGGGCCATCCCCAGGTAAGATAAAGAACCCTGGAGCACGCCCGTTTCGGGCAAGGGAGCCTTGTGGGATCCATGCACTCCCGTCCAGTCATTGGGGAAGGTCCACTCGACCTCATTGTCGGCGCTCACCCCATACATGGGATGGCTGTTGAAAAGCATTCGCCCCTGACTGTCGACGAGGAAGGACTGTGAATTCCTCATATTCAACCCCGGAACCGCCTCGGCATTCATCACCGCTTCTTCGAAATTCCAATCCGGAGCCCCGGAGGGCAGCCAGCCGTTGAAAGTCAGGTTCCCAATCCCTTCTTCTCCGTCGGCCAAAGACACCCACAACTTCCAATCCAGAGTATTCTCAAAATGATACCCCCAAATCGATCCATGCATGCGATGGTCTGCATCTCCAGCGACCTGAACCTCTTCGAGCTGCGCCTGGTCATCACCATTGCGGTCGATCCACATGACGGAAAGTTCACGCCCGCCCTTCGAGGCCTTGGGAGCATTGCGGAAATTATCGTAAGGCCCCACGGGCTCGTCGAAATCGGCAAGAACTTCCTTCAACTGGGGATGCTGGGTAAAAACCTCGGGAACCCACCAGCGAGGACTCTCCGCCTCATAGCCATGCAAGGCACCAAACATCGCCCAAAGCTTGAGACTTCCGTTCGGCATCATCTCGTAGAGACGCATCACGGCATCCTTGGATATGATGAACGTTCTCCCGTCCTGATGCAGATACCATGCGCTGAAGGGATAAAAACGATAGGTGGGCATTTCCGGCTTATGTCCGGAGAAGAGAACCGATTCGATCTCCACCTCTCCGGAATCAATGTCAATGTCCCAGGAAGCGCCACCGCCCAACCACTGGGAAATGTCGGCAGTGTCAAAGCCCGCACCGGAGGCGCCGTAGTGCGAAGGTCCAAAAAGTTCCTTCTCCAACTGCTGCTCGCCCGCGTTCCAAACACTGATTCTCTTCGGACGGAAATGATTCTCGGCCACCCAGAGCTGATTCGTGTCGTCCAACGCTAAACCCGTTGGTAAACGGACAGCGTCCGGAACCCACGTTCCCTCTTCAACTCCTCCTCCAGTCTGACCGATTTGGCCAAGATCATTTCCCGCCAAGTCGTAAACCTTGATATTCTGATCGACGCCGTTGTCGGCGACATAGACGATTCCATCCGGGCTGAGAGCGAGAGCGGATCCTACGGGATGCAGCCCCTGCTCGGCGCGCTCTTCGCTCAAAGCCGGACGGAAGAGCGGCTGAAACTGTGGATCATTCACCGGGTCCTGAAAACTCACCAGATCCTGACCGCTGTAGGCCAGTAGTTGTTTCCCATCCGTCGCCAGAGCCCCCGGCTTCTCGATCGCCAAGGAGTCGACCTCCTCCCCGGTTTCCGGGTCCAAAGCGATGATCAGGTCATCGTCATAAAGGGAAACGTACAGCTTTCCTTTCAGGAAAACCGCACCGCGCAGATTGTGCACCACCGCATGGCGTCCCCCCGCAGAAGGATCCAAGCGATATTCGCGAACCACCTGATAGGTCTCCCGGCCATTCTGATAACGGTGCTCGCGACCGTCTTCCAAATTCCAGGCAATCAAGTTCAAAGAGGCGTACAGGTATTCGTTGCCGTCTTCATCCTTCCGAATTTTTGAATAACTCGGTGCTCCCTCGCACAAGGCGTAAAACCGCGAATCATCCATCGCCAAAAAGATCCTTCCGTGTCCCATGTGGGGGGAGGTGTTGGCATCGTTGAGTTTGTTCCCCTCCTGGTCAACGATGACGATGTTATTTCCCGACTCGGCGATCGGGCAACCAAGAGCAATCAGTTCCCCGTTGGTGGCCGCTGCCTCGGGAGCGCTGTGATCCCCCAGCCAAAGACTGGTCGGACCGTCTTTCCATCCCGGGTTCCCCGGGTTGTAGTAAGACATCTTAAACTCCGGGGTGATCCCGGGGTGGCTCACCACTTCCCATTGATAATCTCCCGGCTCTACTAAATTTCCATTTTCGTCCAAACCGTCCCATACCTCGGTATGTCTCCCCTGATCAAAAGTCTTTCCACTGACGAGATTGCGAACCCGCCTCCCATCGGCGTCGTTGATGACCACTGTCGCCACACCGTCCATCGGCTGATCCCAAGAGATGCGAATCTGCTCCGCGAGATTCTCCATCAGCCGCTCATACTCTGCCAGACTGAAAGCCTTCCACCGATCCGGGTCGCTCCCCACCGGGGCAAATGGAGCAATCCCCTCTTTCATCCAAAAATTTTCTGCCTGGGCTACCTCACCATTGGGATTGATCCACCGAACGGCAAAAGCCATCCGCAGAGCTTTCAGATCACTCCCCAGCGACTTCTTCGAAAGCGAAAACGCGAACTCCTTACCATTCTCCAGCGGCACTTGCTTCGCCTCACTCGGATTCAGTTTCACCGTTTTACCGGCGAAAGCTCCCAATTCGACCTCCGGGGAGGGCCAACCGCCCTTCATTGACTCGACCCGGACCCGCACCTCAATCGCATCGGAATCCGAAAGATCCAGAGCGTAAGCCACGGAGGGTGAGGTGCCGGACGAAACCTCGATCCACTCGAGAGAACCTTGCGTCGAGATCGATCCCTGATCGACCGTTTCCGCTTCACCGGCCATATCCTGCACACACCCGAAAACGGCGAAAAGACAAGTGAGGAGGAACAGAAGACGAGTTACTGGAAAACAATTACGAAGGGGCATGAGGATAGACTTTGAACCAAACTGGGTCGCCAGGTAAAGTTATACAGATAGTATAGGGTAAATCGAATTCTTCGGAGCGTTCATAGAGGAAGCCTCGTTGGTTTCACCAAAACCGAGGGGATTGTCGCCTCAGCTACGGACCACACAACCAGCAGATCGAATGCGGTCCCATCCTCTGTCGAGTTTGAGACAAACCGGATTCCGATTCTCCCGCACGGGTGGCCAAATCGGGATTCCATTGCCACGATTCGTCGAAGCAAGCAAGCATCAGCGACTGAAAGCCATCCCCCGCCCTCGCAAACCGGCCCACAGCAAAATCGCTCCCTGCCCGATGCTTCCAAACGCTCGTGCCTTTCGGATCATCCGTCGCAATCGCATACTGGGCTAGCACAAGACAACGCGGGAGGAAGGGAGTATCGGAAAGCATCGCCAAAAACACTAGCCCCCGATCCAATCGATCACCACAAAGACAGAAAGTACACAGCCTCTCCCTCACGAGCCACTACTGAAGATTTGATCCCGGTAGGATCGAGGAGAAACGCCTACGTTGCGTTTAAACCAGGCGGAGAAATGCGAAAGCTGCAAAAAACCCAATTCCGACGCGACCTCCTTCACCCGTTTCGCCGGAATCTCCAACGCCTGCCGAGCCTGCCGAATTCGCCGCTTCTCCCAATAAGCGTTTAATGAGTAGCCGAACTCCTGAGCGGCCAATCGATTCAATCGCCCCAGAGTCAATCCCGTCGAATGAACGATCTTCTCCTCGGGAAAATCCTCTCCGGGCATCATCGAGTCCAAGACTTGAAGCGCCGCCACCAACCTCGGGTCGAGATCCTTCGGGACGTGCATTTCAAAGCCTTCCCCCACCATGACCTTCGCAAGCTCGGTCAACCACCGAAACAACTTCACCTGATAGTCCAGGAAAGTCAGGTAGTCGATCTTACTCCGCCAGAGGAAACTATCCCGAGGGTCTTTCCGGCCCTCCCGCCAGTTGACCTTCTGCACCAAACGCAACAATGGCATCGCCAACTTTACCAATTGGGGAAACGGGTCCCCGTCGAGCACATACAAGGGTCCCCCCGAGAAAAGATGCGTCCCATCCGGCCACCCCTGCTGCACTCGCAACGAAAGCAGATGAACATCGTCCGAGAACGTCTGCTCAATATCCTTCCCATAGCACAAGAGCCATTGTCCGGCATTCGCCTCAATCTCATGCCCATCGGCGTTCATCCGTGCCCATCCACGGCGAAGATACCAGGCGCTGAACTCGGAAAATCGCTCCCCTTTCGTGTTCCCTTGGCCCTTGGGAATCGCGTCATCATAAATAAATAAAAGATCGGAACCCAGACTCCCCCAATCATGCAGATTCGCCTGAGGCCACTCTTTGCGGGGAAGTAATTTGGATTTCATAGAATCAGTGCCGGACGAAAAGGGAGGAAAATACTCTCAGAGCCGAGTCCAAGAAATGGAATGATTCACAACCATTATCAATAACTTTTTAGATAATCTCGATAACCGTATGTCATTGCGCTCTCCACACCTGAACGGGTTACGATTGCGGTATTCAAAGTCGTCGAGCCTCAAACCCAAACAGATCGTAACGGAGGCGTTCCAACCATCGAATCCGCACAGAATCATGAAATACATACCCCTCTATTTCACCGTAAGAGATCCCGTTACGACGGGCTTTGTCTACATCTTCGATGTCGAAGCCTACGGCACATTCGGACTCCGGGGAAACGGGGATTTCGAACTTTGGGGCGCCTCGGCAGCCAAGGAGCCCACAACATCGATGGAGGAAACTTGGCTGACTACGGCTTCACCGCCGCGGATGACCGAGCGGGAACGCTGAGAATGGCCCTCGATACGACGGACACCACTCGGACTATCGCCGGCTTTCAAGAAAGCCCATTGCAGCACGCCTTCTATGCATCATCAATGAACCAGAAAAATGTCAGACCCAGAGTCTCCGCATACTCCGACTACGACGTCATCGTGGTCGGCGGAGGACCCACCGGATGCACGGCTGCTGCGGCGGCGGCCAGAGAAGGTGCGAAAACTCTCCTCATTGAGTCGACCGCCATGCTGGGAGGAAGCGGCACAGGTGCCCTGGTTCCCGCTTGGTGCCCCTTCTCCGATAAAAAACAAATCATCTACCGAGGCCTGGCCGAAACAGTACTGAACCGCTGCAAGGAACACCAAGCCCACGTTTCGCCCGAAGATCTGGATTGGGTGCCGATCGACCCCGAGTTGCTGAAACGGGTCTACGACGAGCTACTCGCGGAGAATGGAGCGGAGGTTCTCTTCCAGACGCAGTTGTGCTCGGTCGAAACCGACAAAAGCGGAACCGTTGAGGCGATTCTTGTCGCCAATAAGGGCGGCCTCTCCCGCATCCGGGCCAAGACGTTCATCGATGCCACTGGGGATGCCGATCTTTGCGCCTGGGCGGGCGCCGAGTTCCACAAGGGTGATGAACAGGGCGATCTCATGCCCGCGACGCATTGCTTCATCCTCAGCAATGTGGATGAAAAGGCCTTTCGCGAAACCTGCGACAACGGCCGCCGCCTCATGGGAAATCATCCCGAAACCCGTTTCTATGAAATCATTGAATCCGACCAGTATCCTCTCATCCAGGACGCGCACGCCTGTTGCAATCTGATCGGCCCCGGAACCGTGGGGTTCAACGCCGGACACATCTGGAACGTCGATAATACCGATTCCTTCTCCGTCTCGAAAGGATTGGCGATCGGTCGCCAGTTGGCTTCCCAATTCCATCAAGCCTTCTCCGAATATTATCCGGAAGCCTTCGGGAAATCCTTTCTCGTCACAACCGGCAGCGTCCTGGGCATCCGTGAGTCGCGTCGAATCGTCGGCGACTATTCGCTTACCCTCGACGACTACATTCAGCGCCGAAGCTTTGAGGATGAGATCGGGCGCAACTGCTACTTCATCGACATCCATCACTCCCTCAAGGAGGCCGAGGAACATGTGAAAGAAAAAGCCGATGGACTGTCGACTCCGGCGCTCCACTACGGCCCCGGAGAATCGCACGGCATCCCGTTCCACTGCCTCATTCCCCGAGATCTGAAGAACGTGATCGTCGCGGGTCGATCGATCTCCTGCGACCGCCACGTCCAAGGAAGCGTTCGGGTGATGCCGGTATGCCTGACCATGGGCGAAGCCGCCGGTACCGCCGCCGCCATGTCACAAAAAGATGGAGGCGCAATCCGCTCCGTTTCCGTTCCCACCCTCCGCGAAAAGCTCCGGCACTACGGGGCCTATCTGCCGGAATTGTCAGCAGAATCCGTCAGTTCGTAGCCCCTGCCTTCGGTAAAGCAGGGCCAGCGCCCGGGAAGAATCCATCTCTCTTAACCGGTCACACTCAAATCTCGGTTTAGCCCCGCCGAATACGAGGCTGTCGTCTTCACCAATTGGATTCTCACGCGGGAGACCTCCAGAAGCTGCGGTCGAATCTGCTCCACGAGGTCCATTCGCGCCTTCCGCACAAAGAGCGGGATGCCTGGGCAAGGAGCCGGATAGTCGGGAAATTCCCCGCCCTGAAGAGTTTCTTTCGTGTAGGCATCCACCCACTCTCCGGGAGGCAAAATCACAGTCCGGGAGACTTGGCCCTCCTCCAACACCGGCGCGACGAGAAGATCATCTCCCAGCAAAAATTGGTCGTCGATCCGGAAGAGTTCCTTCTCCTCCGGCGCGCCATACCAAGCAGGTCGGATCAAAGGCGCGGTGCGATCGGTCGACTGCTCGACGAGATAGTTTTCCAGTAGCTTGTGGATCTGCGCATACCCCCAAACCACTCTCTCGGTTTCCGGCGCATAGTTCCACGGAAAGTAGGAAAATTGAAGAAAGGGCATGAATGCCGACACCTCGGTCCAGCGCACCATCAATTCGTCTGTCGGCAAAGGTTCGTCGCTCTTTAAAGTCTGCACCCGTCCCGGAACCATGTCGGGAATGGACAGGTCGTAGCCCAGTAGCGCCAGATGCAGGCCCAACCGAACCATTGCCTTCAGTCCGTTATCGGCTCCCCAGTGCGAATCCTTGCCGCCCTGACGCCACAGAATACTCCGCTTTTGCGAAAGCCAAGCGGTCCTCGACTCGCATTGATTCGGCACCAAATCCTCGAAAACCGCCAGCAACTGGTCGGAATAGCCCGACTCCCCGAGAAACTCGTGCCAATTCGATTCGGACGGGCTTGGCTGGTATTTGAAATCGCCTCCATCGATCTTGAAACCATCGATTCCAAAATGATCCCGCAGGAATTCCAATTTCCCCCGTAACCATTCCCGCCCCTGCGGAGCGGTAACGTCCACCAATCCGGCGGTTCCTCCCCACCAACGGAACCGGGCCGCCCCCTTTCCGGATCGGTGCGGCACCAAAATGCCTTTCTCCGCCAGGTCCTCGAAACCCTTCGACTCCTGATTGACAAAAGGAGTAATCCAAAGCCACACCTCGATCCCGAGCTCGTGCAATCGGGCTACCATTCGGCCCGGATCCGGAAAGTCTTCCGCAAACTCCAACTCACCAAACGATGCTTCCCACCGGTCATCAATGATCAGCGTCGAGCAGGGATAACCGCGACGGTGAATCTCCTCCCCCATCGCGATGACCCTCTCCTGATTAATGCAGCGAGGGAACTGCGTCCAAGTACAGAAGAAACTGTCCCCAAACCGACTCGGCTTCGGCGGACGATTCGGCCACCCGAGAAACGCCATCAACTTGCGATGCGCCTCCGGCAGTGTCGGGGCCACCCAATGGCGCACAATCACATCGTCGTCCGCGCAGGATATCTCGAGCTTCCCCTCGCCCTTTTCATTCAGCCGCACATCCAGCTTGCGTCTCGTGTCCACCATGAGGACGACTCCTCGCGAACACATCCAAATCGGCGACTGAATGTTATTCACCGCGAAGTCCGGATTCGAGAGGCTCCCCAACTGCCACGGGAACGACTGCACGTGATGGAATCCGTGCCCGAACCAATCTCCACCGCTCGCCAAATCGAACGAGATCCTTTGTCCTGCAGCCAGTTCGATGACCCCCGTAGAGTCAATCACCCCATACTCTCCACCCCGAATGAAGTAGGTCAGCAGATCAGTGGGCGGAGCGGAAACAGGGGAAGAAGCGCGGAACGTCATAGCCGAGAATATGCGCCCCACTACCGACCGAAACAATCTATACGTTTTTGATACAATTTAACGCAAGCATCGGAAAACCGAGGCCCTCGAAGCGAGATATCACTCTCAAGCGACGGGCAATCGATCCCGAATCGCAGCATCCGTAGCTTCCCGTGCCAAATCCGCCACCCGCACCCCCTCCGAAGCGGTCGTTAAAAGCTCGGAATGCCCCGAATGCAAAGCCTTGGCCCATTCTTCGTACATCCCTTCAAATGCCTTCTCGTGCGACCAATCGAGGTCCGTTCTCCCCTGTTCATTCTCCAGAAAGAAGACTTTCGCATCTCGCTCGTAATGGATAATGCCCCCGCTCCCAATCAGCTCATACACGAAATCAGACCGCTGATTGAGAGACGTGTGCGAATACGAATAGCTGATCTCCACGACCGAGTGGGCCCCACTCGCATGATCCAGGTGAAGCCACATATGATCCGGAGCTTCGTAGTCGTCGACCCACGCTCCATGTGCCACGGAGCGAACCACTGGCGAGCCCGTCCAAAAATGAGCCAGCTCAATCTGGTGGGTCCCGCAATCGACCATCGGACCGCCCTCTTCCATTCGGCCTTCGCGGCGTTTCTGCAAAATCCGAGTTCCGCTGGGATCGATTTCATATTTCCCGTGCAAGTGCCAGTTGTAGATCAACCGCAGCGATTTCACCGAGCCGATGGCATTCTCCGTCACCAACTCCCGAATCTTCAGCGCAACCGGGCTGAACCGGTAACAGAATCCACAATAAAACGACAACCCTCGGGAACTCATAGCCTCGACCATGCCCTCCCCCTCGCTCCTCGTCATCGCCAGCGGCTTCTCGCAAAGAACCGGAAATCCATATTTCGCACAATCGAGAACGTTGTCCCGATGAAACGGCGCCGGTGAAGTAATCGTCACGGCCTCAATCCCCGAACCGAAAAAATCATCCAAAGAAGAGTATGACCGCGAAATTCCAAACTTCTCGGCGACCTTTTTCAAATTTTCCTCCGACGGATCATAGACCGCGTGAAGCTCGAGACCTTCTGCATCCAAAATCGCCGGGATATGTCCGTAGGTAGCCACTTGACCGCATCCCATTAAACCAATTTTTTTCGTCATTTTCGCAGCCTACAGCCCTCTTCGTTGGGGAACAACGACAATGCGTTTCAAAGCGAAAACCTCCGCCGGTTTCCTACTTAGGCTCCCCGGGAACCAGCAGCATCTCGATCAAGGACTCAAATCAGCCCCACACTGCCATTTCCAGCACCCTTTCGAATGGGGTTGCGCACGATCCCCGACCCTATCCGTTTCACAATCGAACTCAGATGCCTTGTCGTCCAGAATCAACTTCCGTAGCTTTGCTTGCGTTCCATCAACAACGCCTCCAGTTATTCGTTGAACCTCGGAACGTACGAAGATTTAGGAAGCCTCCCGCTTGGGATGATCTGAGCCAAAAGAATCGTCACCTCAGGATTGATCGAACGACCCGTTTCGAGGCTCTCAGTAGCACTCTTCAACATACTGGAAACCGAGTTTTGATCCGCTCACTGATTGTGGTCAACTCACTCTCTAGATCCTCGACAGAGTCCCGCTCCAATGGTCTAGTATATCAATGCAGCCATATAGGCACCCAGTTAACATCACATCGCCCGAAGAAATTCTTCCCTTCCATCCCGACAGACCCTGTTTTTCCATGAACACCAATACTCAAATCCAATTTAACAACCCTGCTGGCACCGACTGGAACCGGGCCCTGCCCATCGGCAATGGCAAACTCGGAGCGATGGTCTTCGGTAATCTGGTTGCGGAACGCATTCAACTCAACGAGGATTCCCTCTGGAATGGAGGCCCCCGGGACCGCAACAACCCCAATGCGTTGGAACATCTTCCAGTTATTCAAAAGCTCTTACTCGGGGGTCGTCTGGGCGAGGCTCATTCCCTCATCAACGACGCCTTTGCGGGGATCCCCGACAGCATGCGATGCTACGAACCGCTCGCCGACCTTCTTTTCGATTTCCAACACCCAGATATCATTGTCGACAAATCCGCATCGATTTCAGTCGCCGAAAAGGGCACCGATCCCGACTTTGACGAAGAGGTCCTTTCCTCCTATCACCGAAATTTGGATCTGGAGAAAGCAGTCAGTCAGATTGATTACACCTTAGCGGGTCATCGGTTTCACCGCAGTCATATCGCCACAGCTCCGGACCGGGTCATCGCCAGTCGACTCGAGGCCGAAACGGCGGGTAGCCTTTCCTTCCGCCTCCGAATCGTCCGAGGCCCCCTTAGCAGCTACTCTTCCCGCTACGCCGACGGAGTGAAACAAGTAGATGAGAACGGGCTCCTGACTTGGGGCGCTGCCGGAGGCCGCGACGGTGTTCATTTTGCCGTCTGTCTCCGTGCCTCAGTCGAAGGTGGATCTCTCGATCTCGTCGGTGATACGATCATCGTGAAGAATGCGGACGCAGCGACATTGACGGTATCCGCAGCAACCTCGTTCCGCGAAAGCGATCCGGAAGCCTACACCCTCCAAACCTCGGCAAGTGCCTTGAAGAAGGGCTGGAAATCCCTGTTGAAAGACCATCTATCCGACTATCAGCCACTGTTTGACCGAGTTAAATTGTCCCTGGGGGAAAGCGATGAGGGAAGCTCCACTCTCCCCACCGATGAACGCATTTTGCGGTTCCACAATGGAGAGCCCGACCCGGGACTAGCAGCCCTCTACTATCAATTCGGGCGCTACTTGATGATCTCCGGAAGCCGTCCAGGCAGCATGCCCCTTAACTTGCAAGGTATTTGGAATCAGGACTTCCAGCCTGTATGGGGATCAAAGTACACGATTAACATCAATACGGAGATGAACTACTGGCCTGCGGAGCCCGGAAACCTTTCCGAATGCGTCGAGCCCCTCTTCGAATTGGTCGAGCGTCTCATCGAGCCGGGCCGACACACCGCCAAGACGATGTACAACTGCCGGGGATTTGTCACTCACCACAACACAGATCTCTGGGCAGACACGACCCCAACCGACCGCAACCTCGCGTGTTCTTATTGGCCGATGGGAGGGGCTTGGCTGACACTGAATCTCTGGGAGCACTACGACTTCTCCCGTGATCGAGAAATCCTCGAACGCGTCTATCCCATCCTAAAGGAAGCCAGCCTTTTCTTCCTCGACTACCTGATCGAAGACAGCAAGGGACGATTGGTTGTTTGCCCTGCGGTTTCACCGGAAAACACCTACCGTCTTCCCAATGGCGAGGTGGGGACCATCAGCGTCGGATGCAGTATGGATAGCCAGATCCTCGACAAATTGTTCCGAGCCACCTGCGAAGCCAGCCAAATTCTAGGAAAGGACTCCGAGTTTTCCCAAGAAGTCGAAGAGACCAGAAACCGCCTGCCGAAGCCTACAATCAGTCCACAGGGACGACTTCAGGAGTGGCCCGAAGACTATGAGGAACTGGAACCGACCCACCGCCATGCCTCGCACCTCTTTGCACTTCACCCAGGCGACCAAATTGCCCCCGGAAGCACACCCGAGCTGGCCGAGGCCGCCCAAAAGTCACTCGAGCGCCGCGGTGATTCCGGAACAGGGTGGTCGATCGCTTGGAAGATCAATTTCTGGGCCCGCCTGTTGGACGGAAACCATGCCCTTCTCCTCTTCCGGAACCTCCTACAACTTGTCGACAGTTCCGCTGGGACGAACTACCAGCACGGAGGCTCATATCCGAACCTCTTCTGTGCCCACCCGCCATTCCAGATCGATGGCAACTTCGGAGGTTGCGCCGCGATCGGAGAGATGCTCCTCCAAAGTCACGAAATTAAGGATGGATGCCCGCTCATCCGCCTCCTGCCCGCACTGCCCGACGAATGGGCCGAAGGGCAAATCGTTGGAATCCGGGCCCGAGGCGGATTCCAACTGTCCCTATCCTGGAAGGCCGGAAAAGTAACCAAAGCGAAAATATACGCGTCGCACGAATCACAGTGCACGGTAATCTTCAACGGTGCCGAGAAAAAGCTCAGTCTTCAAACCGGAGAAGAGGTTGATCTCCTGTAAGGGGTAATCCCCGATAGAACCGCAGCTCTGAGGCTGCCACTTTACTTCGCTTCGTCGAGGATTCAATTTCTCCCTCAATCGCCGCGGGTGAGGCTTTCAGCCCGATCGTCTTAGCCAGCGAACTTGATAGGGGGTCATCTCTACCACCGAACCGGCGGTAAACTCATCGTCCAAGAGATCTACAGTCCATCCCGACAACTCCAGCTCCTGTTCCTTTCCGCTGACATTGTGGAGTGCGAGAACCTCATGATCCGCTCCTCCAGCTCCCCGATGCACCGCAAAAAACGAGGGTCCCAAATCGAGAATCTTCTGAGGAGAATCCGGATGAAAGGCTCGCTGTTTCTGGCGCTGCGAAAGTAGTCGCGAGTATCCCCTCAGCACCTGCCCCCGCAAACTCTCCGGCTCATCCAGCTCCAAAGATAGTTCTTGAAGCTGCAATTGGCTCCGGTTGATGCTCCGGGCGCGTCCGGACATTTTCATTCCCTCCAGATCATTGCGCGACCCCAAAAGACTATGAATGTAGATCCCGGGGATTCCCATGAGTGCCATCGGAATCGCCTGCGAGAGAAGAAACTTCTTCACTTGCAAATCTTCTGGATCGGAGGAACTCGGATCGTTGACGGCATCAAAGTAAGAAAGATTTAACTCGTAGGGAGATACCGATCCGTCGCTATTGCGCTTCCCTGTCATATCGCCGCCGCGATCATAGGACATCTGAACCAACTCAGCTCGCTCGTCTTCACTCAGGATGCCCTCTGTAGGACGCATCCCGATCCCATCGTGAGTCGCAGTAATGTTGAGATAGGTCGCGGTCGGGCTGATAAATTCTAGCCCTGCTGCCCACTTGGTTAGAATCGAAGCATCGCCCTTCAGCAAGCTCCAGACAATTAAGGGTGGCAGTGAAAAGTTATAGATCATCTGCGCTTCGTCCCCTTTATCTCCAAAGTAACTTATGTTTTCACGGTGCGGAACATTCGTCTCCGTGAGAAGCAGAACGTGAGGTGCAACTGAATCGTAGACGTCACGAATCAATTTAATGATTTCGTGGGTCTCGGGAAGATGAGCACAGGATGTCCCCAGCTCTTTCCACAGATAGGGAATCGCATCCAGACGGATCATCGAGGCGCCCTTCACCGTGAAAAAGAGGAGGATATCCAACACCTCGAGCAGCACCCGAGGATTTGCGTAATTCAAATCGATCTGATCTTCGGAAAAAGTCGTCCACAGCCACTCTTTGCCACGGCAAGTATCGTACGGGTGGAAGAGTGGCAAATTTCGAGTGCGCAACACCGAGGAAGTATCGGTCTCGGGATCCAATGAAACAAAGAAATCTTCATACCGTTCATCCCCCGAGCAGAACCCCTCCATATAAGGGCTGGAGGCCGACACATGGTTGATGACCGCATCGAAGACCAACCGGAAGTCTTCCGCCATCGCTTCGACATCCTCCCAACTTCCGAGGTCTTCCCGGATTTCGCGGAAATCAACCACCGAGAATCCGTCGTCGCTGGTATACGGATAAAAGGGAAGGAGGTGAACAAATGAGATCACATCTCCAACCCGGAAATTCAGAAACTGATGCAAACTCCGAATCGGACTTTCGTCATCCACAATCGAATCCGCATAAGTGATGAGAAAGGAATCCTTTTCAGACCATCCTCCCTGGCGCTCAACGACCCGACCTTTGTAAAATTCCAAAAGACGAATCAACGACGGAAGGATGCCTAGAGCTCCCTCTTTGCCATAGATCCGCTCCAACCTTCCTTTCAGTCGGGTCAGATCCTTTTCCATTTCTTTCGTTTCCATTCGCACTTGCGATAAAAATGCACGGCCAATTGCCTCACAACCTTCCCAAGGTTACACAGAAACTATACAGGATAAATTTACCCCTACTTCACTCGGACTCGATAAGGCAGCGAGCCTTCCGGATCCAACCGAACCACTCCATACCAACGAGTATTCCAAGGGTGCCCATCCTCCGCCCACATGAGAAACGTCGGCTTCCGCCCCTCGATTCTATGAGTCCAAACAATCGACAGCCCGAGATCGCCGGATTCGGGCCAAGCACTGGTGTTCAAGAACTCGTACGGAACAAAAATCTCCCCCGAGAGCCTTCCGCGCTCTTCCTGATAATCGAATTGGATTCCACTTGTCGCCTCCGAAGAATCGCCAGCGCGCACGGTTAGTTTCCCATCCTTGGCGAACGATCCCCCCACCCAAGTGTAGGGTCCTGCGGTTCCCAACTCCTCGGGGCTCCGCGGATCGAAGTATACAGCGAATTGGTCGGCACGTGTATTTCCGGTTCCGCGAAATGCCAGATAGAGGCCTTCTTCTCCCGCAGCAAAACTCCACTCGAGATTACAATCCTCCACTCTCTCCCGAAAATCACGCGGTCCCGAGGTCCAACGCGCTTGGATTCGTTCTCCCACAGGAACCCAGAAAGCGTCCGACCATTCGTCCAAATTCCCATCCACTGTCGCTTCCATCGAGGTTGCCCCTCCGAAGCGGGTATACGCCAACTCTCCGACTGCCCAGGTGGTCTCCGCCCCAACCTGAATCTTCTCTTGAAGCGGGATTCTTCCAACTGGTTCTTCCTCTGGAATCGTCACGAAAACCTTCCTCTCTTCATCACCAACCAACAAGCTCACCTCCATGACTCCCGCGTCGGTCACGTAGCGCTGCAGAGGAAAATCCAAAGTCGGAGACCAAGGAACATGAACTCCTCTTGCCTGATTTCCATCCCGCCATTGATCCAGAATGACCACGTAGGGCCCCGGCTGACGAAAAACCTGCTCGATCCCCGGCATCAAGAGATCTTCCGGACCTTCGATTCCAGGCCAGCGAAAGACAAACCTCGCCGAATTTCCTGAAGCGATTTCATAAGGCTCCTCTCCGGCAACCGACTCCTGAGGGATCGGATAGAACCTCAAGACACCGGAGAGATTCTCCGGCGTCAGATTTCGCGCGAGAATTTCGGTCTCCACCCCGCCATCAACCCATCTCGTTTGACCGCTAAGTTCCAATCGGCCCGGCTCTGAGAATCCATTGATTCGATCAAAAACCGCCCGCGCCAGAGCTAAATGGCCGAGGGCATTCGGATGAATCGTGTCTCCTTTGCCTCCGTTTTCAATCAAGCTCGTGAATGGTTTCGAATAATGCAGTGGAAACATCGGCCACAGCCCTTCCCCCACCGCCAGAAGACTTTCTCCACCTTCGCCCCAAAGAGCTTCGAATGTATCCGCCACTGGCACACCGATTTCCTGGGCCAGATCGCGCCGAGCGGCGGAATAAGTTTGGGTCCGAAAAATCTTCGAAGGTTCGATCATTTGGCCACTGCGATCCGGCAAAACGATCCCAGTGTCCGGAGTGGGATCCAGCAAGATCACGTCGGCATCAAACTCTTCCCGCAGATGATCCACTAACCATTCGGTTTGTTCAAGGTATGCTGGCAAGGGAACCCGCGCCCCTTGATCGTTCAGCCCATACATAATCACAGCCAGATTCGGATCTACCCCCTTCGTATCCCTCGCAAAATTACGCACCGACGCGTCGTTGCTACGCCCGGGATAAGCTCGTTCAATCACGCTTACCTGCTGATTCCCAGTAGCCCGCCGCAACATCATCGCCAGCATGGTTGGGTAATCCCCGGTAGCGGTTACTGAGTCACCCATCGCGAGAATCGTGAACCTATCTCCCGCGAGCAGACGCTGCCCCTGACGGGGCAACTGTTCGAGTAGGGCTTCCTCATTCAGCGGAGGAGGCAGGTTCATCGCCATTCCCCTCAATTCCCGATCGCCGACACGAATCCGATAGATGCCTTCGGTTCGAGGCGTCCAGAATGCCACCCCTTCCTGAAAATCCAACGAATCAGTCTCCTTTTCGACCGCACCGTCGGCCGAAAAGGTCGTAATCTCCGCAGAATACTGCCCCTCGAAACCATCCACCCAGATCTTGACCGGATCGCCGATAAAAACGAGCGAAGGAACCGTGTTCTCCGCTTGGAGAATCATCGAAGTCCAGATCAGTAAGACAAGACTGGCAGTGGTTCGCAAAAGCACCATCCTCACGAATCTAATTGAGGAAAAATTCCCAGGCAAGCAATCGCCTTTACGCCCCCGATCCATCTCAACACCCGGATGGCGTTCAATTGCTAGACCGATTCTATCGGCTCTAAATTGCTTTCCTCAAGCGAGATCTGAATTCAGATCCGATGCCCACCTCTCATCGTTTCTAGACCGATCTCGTAATCGTATATGAAATGTATGGGGCGCGAAAATGCATGCCGTCACGGGCCAGCGATGTTTGCGCCTCCTTCGATTCCGGCCCGGCCGAAACCCGAAAGTTTTCACTTGGTTGCGCACGACCATTTCCTATCCTCTGAGAATGTCCCGAAAGCAAGTTGAGCGCCATCTTCCTCCGATCGAGGATACCTTTACCAACTTCGGAGGATTTGCACCCAATGCGAGTCGGCAGGCCATGCTGCTGCGGACTTTGCGCGAGGCAACCCAGAGACTCCGCGGGAAGGATAGCATTCCTTTCTATTCAATGCGGGAGATCGCACACTATTTTGGAGTGCCTTTGCGCACCGTCGCAATTGTCTACGAGAATCTGGAGCTCGAAGGTCTATTGAATCGGATCCGTGGGTCGAAAACGATGCTGGTCGGCACCTCAATTGCACCCAGTAAGCCGGTTCGGGCGTTAATTGGCATCCCTCTCTGGCTTCATGCTGTCGTGGTTTCACCTTACTCGCGTCTTTTGCATTGGGAACTTGAGGAACGTCTGCGCCATTGTGGGTTTGTTGCGGATATCATCTTTTTTCGAGGAGATGAAGTTAATCGACCCGAATTTGCCGAGCGACTCCTCCAGCACAATCTAAACTACATAATTTGGCACACCCCCCATCCTCTTTCCTCTCATGTGATTCTTTCACTGAAAGACAGCGGCGTGAAGCAAATCCTGATTCACCCAAGCGACAATTTCTCCAGTCTGTCACTCCCGACCTACTATCAGGATTGGAAATCCGCCTATCGGCAAATGTCTTCGGATTGGCGGGCTAACGGAATCAAGACCGTTCTTGTCCCGGAACCCACCTACATGCCCTCCCAGCGGGCGATGAAGAGTTTTGCAGCCACTGTCGGAACACGGGACCTCGACGTACGCTTCATTGAGGGCTCGGCTGCAGACCTTCACAAAGCAGCCCTAAAACAACCGGAAAATTCAACAGTCGTTGCCTTTCTGGACCAACTGGGGGCCGACACGATCTGCAACGAGGAACCCGTCATCATCGAACAGATTCTTCAGCACTGCCGCGTCGCCTTTTGCCGGGGCCCCCTCCGAGTCCCTTACTTTCATCACCGAAAAGCCCAGGCTGACCTAGTCCGATTCTCGGCTCGAGAAATTGCAGAGAAAATTGTCAACGACATCCGCGACAATAAGATTCCCGGAGAAGGACCAATCCACACCTTCAAAGCGATGTACGAACCTCAGGCCGCTTTCGGATCGAACTCCGAGAATTTATAGCCTCTGCCCTCCTATTTTCCAACAGAGATTTGAAAAAACATTTTCCTCTCTCTGGATCCAGAGTCACATTCTCCCCCCCGGTATTTCCGAGATGCTACATAATCAACTGTACCAATAGTGTTCGGATAGGTTTTTCTGCTGGTTCCCCTTAGAACCAATCCTTTAAATGCGAAACCGAACTATTATTCTCCTTGCCTGCTGCGCTATTGGACTCCAGGCCTCCGTCGCTCAAACCACGACACAATCCGAAGATTCTGATCCATCCCTCCGAGAATTCCACCAGAAAGCCTCATCCGGCGAACCCGTCGATGTTGTGTTTTTGGGCGGCTCGCTGACTTGGGGAGCCAATGCCAGTGATCCACAACTAACGAGCTACCGGGGACGGATGATGGAATGGCTCAGAGAACAGTATCCAGAAACGCCCATTCACTTCCACGACGCGGCGATCGGTGGCAGTGGATCCGACCTGGGCCTATTTCGAATCGACCGGGACGTGCTACCCTACGATCCAGACTTGGTTTTCCTCGATTTCACCGTGAATGATGGTCCAGAGGGAAAGGACGAAGAGAGACTATCCACGTATGAAACACTCATGCGGGAAATCATCGAGAGTGATTCCGCCCTCATGCAGGTTCTCATGATGTTCAAATGGAACGTAAAGCCGGAGGGAACTCCCCTCCCCCCACGCCACCAAGCCCACATAAGACTCGGCGAAACGTACAATGTTCCTGTCGCGAACGTAATTCCCCACGTCAATGCTATCGTCAATGGTGGAGTGCCTATTGAAAAAGTCTGGCCGTTCGATGGGGCTCATCCTGACGACTTCGGCTACGAGCTCTTTTTTGAAGCGGTCCGTGACCGATTCCTCGAGGCCATTGATAATCCGGAAATGGTGGCGACGATCCCAGAAGAGGCAGTCTACGGAGACCGCTACGCACAACACCACCGGACAATTCTGAAAGACTCCGAAACCCTCCCGGAAGGATGGACAATCGAAAAAACCTATCGTACTTCGCTTTGGTTCGATGGTCTTTCCAGCCGCTGGATGACTGATGTGATATGTGCCTCCAAAGAAGCCGAATCCCAACCCCTAGAAGTCGAGTTTGAAGGGTCGCTGGTCGGATTCTTCGGAGAACGAAATGGTCTGACTCCAAACGTAAATATCTGGATTGACGGCGAACCTGTTCCGTACCCGAAAGCCAAGGACGGAAGCACTTCCTGGCCCCTCAGTACCGCCCGCTTCGCGCCCCCCAAGAAAGGGAGCGGAAACCTCTTTATGTGGACACTCATTGCCGACGACCTTGATGATGGCCCGCACACGCTCAAGATTGAGCCTATCTGGAAAGGGGCTGATTCTGACTCTGAACTTCGCATCGAGAGTGTCTGCAGTGCCGGAATGCTTAGGCTTCCAAAATGAGAGCCCAAGACCTTCAAAGAGCCCTGAGTGAAGGCCGCTACGAAACGGCACGCCGAATTGGAAACAAGTTGCTGCAAGAGGAGACGAATGAGAGAGTCTCCGTACTCTTTTTGCTCCACGATGCCTTGGTTCTTCTCGCAGATTTCGGCACGGCCAAGGATCTTCTCGAATCGAACCAAGAGATTCTCCAGAGCCATGGTTTCCAGTCAGCGCTCCGGAAAGCCTCGGACTATCGAACCCTTGCTGAAGAAGGCCACTACCGAACTTCGAAAGAAGGCCGGCAAGGCTACACGATCGACGAATACATCGACAAATATAATGGACTTGCTCTACAGAGCCTGAGGGAAGCGCGTGCCCTCGCACAGGCCCCCGAAGAACAGGAACAACTGAGTCAGTTCGAAGCGGGACCGACTCCAGCTCCCTTCTCGCGCCCCGAATCCATCCCCGCTCTTCCCGAGTCAAAAGAACGAGGCAATTTACGCGGTCGCATCCTGCTCCCCGACGGTTCGCCTGCCGCCCGCTCCACCGCGACTCTCGGTCTTCATGTCGCCGTTGAAAGCCCGGACTTTTCCACCTTTACCTCCTCGGGGATGCACAGTCACCCCCGGATTGGCCCCCTTCGGAAAATCGTCGCCCAAACAGACGCCCAAGGAAACTTCGAGATGGACGACATTCCCTGTGGCACACATGACTTTCTAGCGGTCACCCTCGATCCTACTCAATGGGAGGTGCCGACGCGTTTCCTGCGTCGCGAAATCGCTGTCACAGCCGACCACGAAACTGACCTCGGCGAGATAACGGCCGAAGTATGGCAGAGTGCCCCGCCGCGTCCATTTCAATCCCCCCATCCCGATTCTTTCGAAGATCAGGGAACCGTTTGGAACAAATGCGGAGAGTGGAAACTCCGCAATCCGTTCTATTACGAGTTCCCCCGCCAGCTTCTCACCTTATCCGTTCCCGAGAGGAGCAAAGGGTTCCGCATCCGAATCGATCCGCAACGGGACGAACCCTTTCAAATTTCCCAGGATGGTGCCAATCTTCTCACCGAACTGGGCCCGAAATCCGAGAAAGTCATCGCTGTTTACGAATCTCCGAACACGGCCCACAAAAGCCCATTCCCCCAGCACCCTCTTCGCCTCGAAAAGGAAGAGGAAGGGTCGTGGATCATTGAGACTGGAGCTGCCTCCTATCGGCTCGCAGGAGATGAACCTTCTGCCGACATTGCCCCGATTCTCGCCGTCAAAGGGATTGATCAAAAATGGCGAGGCCGAGGTCGCTTCCGCCTGCCGGAAGGAGTCAGAGTAGCCCATAGAGACACTCAATTACTCGAAAAGGGGCCGCTTCTCATTCGCGTTCGCAGCAACTACACTTTCAGCAACGGATGCCAGTATTCTCTCGAGATGACCGCTCTTAGCGGCGAACCGTTACTACTGATTCACGAGCGATCCGACCATTTGGAAGGAGCCGCTTTCGAGTTTTCCCTCCCCGAATTGTCTGGAGGGCGCGGATACCTGCACTGGACCCCCGAATCCGGATCTCATCACTGGCGCACTTTGGAAGCGCGGGATGAAATCATTGGCCAGCTTCCCGAATCCGTGCCTTGGTGGATCCCTCCGCAAGGCTTTGGCTACGCCATGACCCCGGAAGGTCTCGAAGAGGCCGACTACATCGGAATCTTCACCCGTCGGCGCGGCCAATGGATTGATCGCGCATTTGAAAAGATTGCTCAAGGTCCGATTGATCCCGACGGCACAGAGAACTGCGAATTGGAGTGGCCTCACCCGGAGATGGTCGGATCTTCGATCTCTATGATCTACGCCCACACGGACGCAAGTGGCGATGCCTTCTACCGCTTTGGTTTCTTCGACGGAGAGCGTCAATGGGCACTGTACGTTTCCGATTTCGGCTTGAATGATGGCCCTGGCAAAGACTTCGGTCGAAAACAGCACGCCTATTCCTCACCTCGTCTTCAAGAATACAAAGACTGGCATTTCGATGTCGAGGACACGCAAACTCGACCCCATCTCGTCGCCCAGAGAGAGAAACTGCCCGGTCTTCGGATAAAATCCCATTCGGGCCCTTTTCAAGGCCTGTGGGAAAAGATCCGCCGTGAGCCTGAACTGCCCGGCCCGCGGGATGGTCTTCTTTTCGCCATCGACAACGATCCTCTCATTGCCTGGGAAAAGCGAATCCTGCTCAATTACGTCGCCGAGAATCGGTCTACCATGACCCTACTGGGGCGAGATTGGTCGGACATGTATTCGCCGGTCGGCGGTCGAGACATTACGAAATGGGCGGAGGAATACGATCTAGTCGCAGCCAGCGGAGTATTCACTCCCGAGGAAGAACGCCAGATTCGGGATTTCTTCATCCTCATGGGGCACCTTTACATGGAAGAGGATTTCATGAATTGGCGCTTCAACGGACGCAACGCCAACTTTGAGGCGGACCGAACAGACATCGTGGGGGCGATAGGCCTCGTTTTCCAGGGCCACCCCGACTCGAAAAAATTCGTCGACCACGTTCTGGAGCGAACTCGCAAAGCCCTCCTCGCCTATTGCACTCCCGGCAGCGGTCGATGGTACGAAAATCCCGCTTGCTATTATCTGCACGCTTCCCGCTGCCGGATTAATCTAGTCTATCACCTGGCCCACAAAGGACTCGTCGATCTCCAAAGCATTCCGAGACTCAAAGAATTCCTCCGTTGGGGAATCCTCCTTCTCACTCCGCCCCACGCCTCCACCTACTCGGTCATGCGAGACGGAGCGGAAACCGCATTTCTTGAAGACGACAAAGTCCGCAAGGTTCCACCTGTCGGCGACCATGCGGGAATCGGAAAATGGTTGTCTGAGCATTACGCCTACATGGGTAAAATGTTCCGCGATACCGATCCTGAGTTTGCCCGTGAACTAATCGACGCCTATTTTGTCGCCAATGCAGACGGACTTCGCCTCCTGGGAAAAGCCTCTTGGGAGAATCAGAGTCCCGAATCCACACCGGATGGCTCGATGACTGGGGCAGTGGCCGGAAACCTGCCCCTCCTCTTTTGTAATTTCGACGTGAGCGACATCCCCGAGAACCCATCGCTCAGACTGCAAAGCCGGAGACTGGAAGGATTCGGAGGTGTCTTCCGCAATGGCGTGAATACCGATTCTGAAAGCTACCTGCTCGTCAAGCAAGGCCCGGGCGGCTACCGCTATCACCGGACGGAAGGCAGCTTTATCCTTTTCTCGGAAGGCCGTCCCCTCGTTTTTGATGGTGGAGAGGCCGGTGAAACCTGGCGCCACAGCACTCTCTCCTTCCACGACGTCCACATGCCCCTTTCCCCTGCACGCGTCGAACGCCATTTCGACGCGAGGGGCGTACAATTCATTCAAGGAGCGCACCCCGTTATTCTCAAGCCCGGCGAACCCGTTTTCCTGAACGATTCCTGCCGCCACGAGCTGGTCGAAGAAGCTTATCGCCGGTTTCAAATCGATCCCCCTGCCGTGGCAAGAAGCTTCTCATGGATCGACAACGAGTATCTCTTGATCCATGATGATCTAAGCGCGTCTCGTCCGAATCTCTCCCATTGGCATATTCAAGTCGTGGGTGGCACGCCGGAAACTCTGGGCCCTCACGACTACCGATTCCCCGGCCGATTCGGAATGGATCTGCGAGTGGTTCTGCCCGATCAGGAATTTGATGGGGAGAAGGTCGAAAACTTGCCGATCCTGCACTACTCCGGCACTCCGGAATCGTGGTTCTCCATGGAGCATCTCCAACTGAGTCTCCGTGACGCAAATCAGTATCTGGCCGCGCTCCATCCCGTGAGAAGTGGAATGCCAGATCCCTTTACCATAGAAGCCATTCGCAATGAGAACGGAATCGTCGGTGCAAGAATTTCATCCGAAAACCGTAAAGACCTCCATTGGTTTTGTCGCAGCGGACTATCCTGGGAGGAATCCAAGATTCGATTCTCGGGAAGTTACGGAGCCCTTCTGCGAACCGGAAGTCAAACTCGACTCGTTCTCTTCGGCGCCGGCAACCTCCAGTCTAAGGAAATACTCCTGCAAAGCGATGGTCCCAACGCTGTTCTCACTCTCGAGGGCCGCTCTCTTGGCCTGGAAGCTATCGGAGACGGGAAAATCATAATCAAAACACCCAGTCTTTCACGTGAGTTCGTCGTATCAAACGGAGACGGACTTCAGTTCAATCACGGCTAATCCATAAATTATTACTATTCCAACCATGAATTCTCCAGTGAAGATTGACCGATTTCCCGCGAACCCCCTCTTCCGTCCAGAAGACATTCAGCCATCGCAACCGAATCTGAAGATCATGTGTTCCTTCAATCCGGGGGCGATTCTCTTTCAAGGCAAACGCCTTCTTCTTCTTAGAGTGGCCGAAATGGCGATCCCCGATGAAGGCTGCGTCGCTACGCCCATTTTCGATCCGGAGACCGGCGAAGTCCACATTCAGCAATTCAAGAAGGACGACCCCGACCTCGAAGTACCCGACCCCCGCTTCTTCAAGCATAAAGGCAAGATCTACCTGACCAGTCTGAGCCACCTTCGCATAGCGACCTCGGAGGACGGACTGGACTTCACCATCGATGAAGGTCCCAGCATCTTCCCAGTCGGCCCCTACGAAACCTTCGGCATTGAGGACGCCCGCATCACGGAAATAGAAGGAACCTACTATATCAACTACACCGCTGCATCCGATTTCGGTGTAGTCACCTCGCTGATCACAACAACCGACTTCCGGAAATTCGAACGGAAAGGTATCATTTTCGGTCCCGACAACAAAGACGTCGCGATCTTCCCCGAGAAAATCGATGGACGCTATCAAGCCTTTCACCGTCCGGCGGTGGTACACACCGGCAAACCCTCGATCTGGACCGCTTCTTCAACCGACATGCTAGACTGGGGGCGTCACGAGTACGTCATCGGTCCACGCTCCGGTCACTGGGACTGCGAGCGGGTGGGTGCCGGAAGCGCTCCGATCAAAACACCGGAAGGCTGGCTCGCTTTTTACCATGCGGCCGACTACAGTACGCGATACTGCCTCGGCCTTCTTCTACTGGATCTCAAGAAACCCTCGAAGGTTCTGGCCCGCTCGGAAGAGCCCTTCTTTGTTCCGGAAACACCTTATGAGTGCGAGGGTGGCTTCATGCCCAACGTCGTCTTCCACAATGGAACCATCGCTCCCGGTGATGGCACCGTGGAACTTTACTACGGCGGCGGCGATCTCGTCACCTGCGGCGCCCGAGTTCAACTTTCCGACCTCCTCTCGCATTTAAAGTAAGCGTGTAACCCTTTCGGATCATGGCGAAACCTCCCCCCAATCTAATCTGGATCTTCGGCGACCAGCACCGCGCCCAAGCGCTTGGATTTCGGGGCGATCCGAACCTTTCCACCCCCAACTTGGACCGTCTCGCGAGCCAAGGACTTAGTTTTGAGAAAGCATTGACCAATAGTCCGCTCTGCTGCCCAGCCCGCGGAAGCCTCCTCACAGGAAAATATCCTCAACACGCCGTCCAGGGACACGCCGAACCCTTGGATCCCGATACGCCGACGATCGCTCACGCCTTCAAGGACAATGGCTATCACACGGCGTGGTTTGGAAAGTGGCATGTCGATGGCAAAGACCTTTCCGACGCCCCGACCCCGGAAAAAATTGTACCCCGGCAGCGGCGCGGTGGATTTGATACGTGGATTGGCTATGAGAACAAAAACACCAACACCCTGTATGACATCTGGATTCACGGTCATCGCGATAAAGAAGAGATCCCCCAGCACCGCCTCCCCGGATTCGAGACCGATGCTCTTTCGGATCATTTTATAGCTCACCTCGAAGAAATGGCCTCACGGGAGACGCAGCAGCCCTTCTTCGCTTCTCTCTCGGTTCAGCCACCCCACGACCCCTACACTCCCGCCAGAACCATGGATGAAAGGTAAGTCCGCAGGGAATATTCGCTTCCGCCCGAATGTCCCCGACATTCCCCGCATCCGCGAGAAAGCCTCCCGTGACCTCTGCGGCTATTACGGAGCCATCGAGAACCTCGACTGGAACGTCGGTCGCATCGTCGACACTCTTCAGCGACTGGGATTGTACGAGAACACGCACATCCTCTTCTTTTCCGACCACGGAGATATGCACGGTTCTCATGGTCAATTCCTCAAAACCAGCCCCCACGAGGAATCGATCCGGATTCCGCTCATTCTTTCAGGGGTGGATCCCACCTCCTACGGCCCGCTTCGCTCCGGCAATACAGACGCCCTCTGCACGAACGTCGATCTCGGCCCAACCTCGCTTGGACTCTGCGGTCTGCCCGTACCAGACTCCATGGCCGGACGAGATTTATCCGCTCTTCGTCTGAACCGCGAAGACGAACCGGTCCTTCCGGATTCCGCCTACATCCAGATCGTCAAACCCACAGGGCACCCCGACAGTGTCGAGCGATCTTGGCGAGGCATTGTTTCAGACGATGGCTGGAAATACGTCTGCCTCGAAGGAGGACTGCCCTGGCTGCTCTTCAATCTGAACGAAGATCCCTACGAGCAAGCAAATCTGGCTCTAAACCCCCGTTTCGCGGAGAATCGCCAGAAACTCCACGACCGATTGCGTCAGTGGGTCAGGGATACAGAAGACGAATTTGACCTCCCGAACCTCGTGTAGCGAAATTCTGCCTCTTTCAAGGAGGTCCTGGTTCGGCACTGTAAAGGCCCGAGCCAAATACCGATTTCAGGAAGATCCGATAATTTTCGCGGGACTGGAAACGAGGCTAGGCACCTGCGCACCGCTAGGATGAAAGGGATAGCGTCAGTCTTCTGCCTCCTCAGCGGTGCATAGCTGGAAAAGATGAAAAGGAAAGCAGCAAGACTTCGGTGGAGTCCCTCTCACAATTCGAAATCTCCGAATCCAGATGCCCTGGGTCCCGCAGGTTTGGGAACCATGCATGCGAAAAGGAGCGCCACTTCGGCAGACTCGAGGAATCAGCGAAGTCGCTAGTCAAATTGGCACCATTCGCAATGAATTCGCCCGTGGGCAACTCAGATCAGATTTCTCTCTTAGGCTTCCACGGTAAGGCCGAGTGCTTCTTCCAGGTTCTCCAGGCAAAACTTCACTCGCTTCGTATCAGCATCGGTGAGAGTCTCGTCTCTCCGAACCACATCAGCCGCAAAAGCCCCAGCAGCCTCCCCCATCGCCACGGAATTCCCGGTGACTCGGTAACTGGAGTGGGCGATAAAATCTCCACTGATGTTCCGCCCAGCCATCATCAAATTGTCCACATCCGCGGCAATCATCGCCCGCAGCGGCACATCGTAGGGCTGGGACCTCATCTTGTTTTCCGCGTCAAAGCCGCTGGACTTACCCTTTATTTTCGTCGCATGCACATCGATTGGAAAATGAACCCGGCAAACGGCATCGGAGTGGCTTCGCCCTTCTGTCAGATCCTCCGCGGTCACCGTATAGCGCCCCTGGATTCGCCGCCCTTCACGAATTCCAATGTGGGCTCCCGTGGCGACGACCCGCAAACCTTCCCAAGGCCCACCAGAGTCGCGCATCTGCCGAATCGCCAACATGACCTCGTTGCGGGCCTCAAATGTCGCCTTGCTCAGTTCATCCGCATTTAAGGCACTGCCGTATTTATGATTCATCATGAACCCGTAGAGGTCCGGACGGATCTCGAACAACACCGGCGCTCCGTAACTCGTATTCACTCCGGCGGCTTCGATCGCTTCTTTGAGACATTTCCCCGCCTTGCGCGCCAGAGGCTGCACACGGTCGACATGCGGAGTCTGCACCATGCACATCAAAGTCAATGGCTGCACCTCGCCGCTGTCCGGACGTCCTAACGAGAAGCGACATCCCGCTTGAGCGGCCAAGTCGCCGTCCCCGGTCGCGTCGATAAATATTTTGCCGCCCCACGCCTCACGGCCCGATTTCGACTCAGTAATCACCGCCGTGATTTTCCGCGGATCTTCCCTGTCTTTCACAACGGAACACACTCTGGTGTAGAGACGGGTATTCACCTTGAGCTGCAGACACTCGCGTTCCAGAACCCACTTCATGGTCTCGGGTTCATAGATGAAACAGTGCTCCGCCCATCCGGGCTTCGGCTCTGCAAAAGACTCGTCCAAACCCTTGCGCCGGGCATAACCGCCCAAACGGTCCAGTTCCGAGGTCAATCGATTGGTCACCGGACTATCCCCTTTGGGATCGAGAACATAAGTGAGAAGGCCAGAAGTCCAAACTCCTCCGAGACATCCGGCACTTTCAATCAGTACCGTCTTCGCACCACTTGCCGCCGACGCGATTGCTGCAGCCACCCCAGCCGGACCGGCCCCGCAGACAACCACATCCGCATCACGAGCGACCGGAACGTCCCTCGCCGGCTCGGACACAAGTGATTGCCCCACTGGCTTCGATTTGAAATTCAATTCACTCATTCAACAAAATTTCAAGCCATCTCCTGAAAACTCGAGAAACCAAAAGTCGTTCTATCGCCGACGACAAAAAGCAAACGCTCCGGCTCCAGCGAAGGCTCCTAGAAGTAACGTTGCACTGGACGGTTCGGGAATCACCACGGCGTCCACTGTCGATCCAATTCGAAGCTCGTCGATCAGGAAGGCATCACTCGCCCCCATATTATAAGTGCGGGCTCCAAATGTATCCGCAGTGCTCCCATTAATGCCCATCGCTCGTTCGATCGAAACAATCGGAGATCCGAGAGTCTGCGAATCCGGGTTGAGCCAAAGTTCCAGCAGATCGAGCTCATCGCCCGCTCCGGCGGAACCATTGGAGGAAAGTCTCCCCACTAAGAAATAGGTCGTATCATCTGCATAGGTCTCGGAAGCCGAACTTTGGCTATAGGCTCCACCGGGACCATAGGCTCTGAGCCCCAATCGATTGCTCGACTGGTCGAGATCTCCGAAGGACCCGGAGGAACTATTGTAAGCCGTATCGTCGCTAATGAACATCTGCAGCCAGTTACCGGGGCCTCCCGACTCATGCCGAAACAGCATACTGAAATAAACCGCATCACCGGTGTCACTCGCCGCGAACGTACGACTGAAGATGAGGTCGCTGGAGCCCCCCACCTGCATGGCCTGAGTCCCACCGTTGACGGAGACCGAGCCATTGCTGTAGCTAAGCGAGCTCGAGACGACATCCACCGATTCATTGGCAGACCAAGCGCTCGTCCAGTCACTACCCGCATTCTGACCATTGATGTCGCCTAGGGTATAATTCTCAAAGCTATCGTAAACCGTCGCGAAGGTCTTCGTTCCCAACATGACGACAATGCCAGCCGCACAGGTGAATTGAGATAGGATCTGAATAGTATGTCTTTTCATCTTTTGGGGATTTTTCAAGTTAAGTGGAGGTCAAGGCATCCCATACCGCTCTACTTGCTTCATTGACACAATCCCGCCACAACTCTTATCAATGAGTAAGTGGCAAACTCTGTTACCATGAAAGACGTTGCCCGCGAATGTGGCGTGCACCAAACCACCGTCTCACTGGCACTGCGCAAGCATCCCAGCATCCCGCCCCATACTCGTGAGCGCATCAAGGCGGTGGCCGATCGCATGGGCTACCGCCCGAACCCCCTCGTCTCCGCCCTCATTTCCGAGAGGAAGAAGAACAAGCCCGTCGGAGACGGCTCGACGCTAGCCTTCCTAACCCATTACCCGACTGCCAACGGATGGCAGCATGCGGAAAACTACGTTCTTCTGCGCAGGATGATGGAGCAGCGTGCCAGCCGACTGGGATACAAAATCGAAGACTTCTGGATCCGGGAAAAAGGCATGACCCCACAACGGATGGGACAGATCCTCCGAAGCCGTGGCATACGGGGGATCATCTTGTGTCCCTTTCCAAAATCGGAATTCCATTTTGACTTCGATTTCAGCGACTTCGCCGCCATTGCCATCGGATTGACGTTGGTCGAGCCACGACTGGACCGCGCGACCATCGACTATGCTGCGCTGATGCAGCAGTGCATCGATCAACTCCTTCTGTCCGGCTATTCCCGAATCGGATTCGTTTCGAATACCGTTATGGATAACCGCGTGCGGCACTTGTCACTCGGTGCCTTTCAAGCGGCGCGCTATCACCAACCCGGAAAATTCCTGAACCCTGTTTTATTCAAACAGCCACACGATTCCCAATTCGCAAAATGGGTCGACTCAAAGCGTCCTGACGTTTTGATCACCTCCAACACCCCGGAATACCACGCTTTCAAGAAACTGCTTCAGGCGATGGAGCCTGAAAACCATCCACCTGAAATCGTCAGTGTGGACAGCAGGCCCGATCTCCACGCCGAACCCGGCATGGTGCACGGCATGGTGCAAGACATGGAAGCATTAGCCGAAGCCGCCATCGATTTTTTGACCAGTCGCGTCGAGCGAGGGATGACCGGCATCCCCCCGAGACCTCAGGCCATCACGATTGCCGGACAATGGAGGCAGGGAAACCTCCCGAGGACCGCGAAGGTCCGCTAACGCTGGAGAGGTCTCCTACTCCGACAACACCAGCTTCACGATGCGCTGATTGCCGGAGTCATAAACAACGGCCCGCCGCCCGTTCACGGCGATCACCTCCGGCGCGTCCAGCTCTTGAAAAGCATCGCCGGCAACATCGGTAGTGCCCACCCCCGCCAGCGGGACCAATTGCCCCTCACTTATATCAAATACTCCGACTCGATTCCGATCCGTATCTGAAATCCAAATACGGTTTTCGTCCACATCCAGATAGAAGCGTTGTCCGAATGTCCGGCTTTCATCATCTCCCCAGCCTTTCCAGCGCCGAGTCTCCCGCCAGCCCTTTCCGTCGTAGGCGAGCAAGAGCAGTTCACCATCGGCAGCGACCCAGAGGGAATTCTTCGGCCCGGTGGCGACGGAATCGAGTCGCTTGATCGGCTTCGCGGTTTGGAAGGTTGCCCCCCCCATCTCTTCCCCTGGTCTGCCGTCCGTATTCACGGATAACAACCTGGCCGAACCGTCTGCTTTCGCGAGTAGAGCGACGTTGCGGTTATTTAATTTCAGAATCGCCATGGAGACATAATCCTCCATCGGATCGTCCGTGGTATCCCGTCGTGCAGGGCCATCCAGTGAACCGCTAAACCCCATTCCCCGACCGCCCCGGAAAGGACCAAACGCCACCAGAGCGTCATTCTCGAGAACATCGGCGACGAATGATTTCTCCTCCTCCCCGCTCTTGACAGATACCGGAGCGCCCGCATGCGGGATGCCGTGTTCGAGAGGGGCATCGGACCCGTCGCTCCACGCCCACACTCCGCCGTGATACCAAACGTTTCCCGCACTATCCAGCGCGAGTGCCTTGCATCTTCGCACGGAACCGATACGACGGATGATCTCAAATCGTAGAGCATCCGGCTGCCACTCGAGAAGATGAAGGATTCCGCTCCAGCCGGAAACGGCGTAAATATGTCCTCCCAAGTAGGCCATCCCCTCTCCTTTATTGATCTCGTAGTTGCCGGGCACGTAACCGATGAAGGAACCGGAGTTTCCACCCAGCACGACACCGGGTGCCATTTCCAGATCGGCATCGAATCGACGAATCGTTCCATGATAGCTGTGACCGAACCAGGCACCGTTGAGCCATTGAAACTTATCACCGGGCATTTCCACCTCGGCATCCGGATCCTCAATATTCTTGTAGTTTAAATTCTGCGAGATGTAGATCTCTCCATCGCCGCCTGTTTCCACCGACCTCGGTGAGCTGTTCAACGTGATCACCGACTCAATCGTACCATCGGGGCGAAAACGAAAAATCTCGCTTCCCTCGCTGGCAATCCCCCACCCATCCTCGGTAGAACCGAAGGCGATGAGGTCCGCACGAATCGGGAGCTCTTCCAGCTCTGCACCATCATCGGCATCCATCGGCAGACGATAAAGACGGTTATCCCGATTGAGGACCAGTGAGTCCTCGATCCGGGTCATCTTATCCGAATTCGACGGTCTTCCCTTGAAATCAATGGGATACGTTCCAACCTGACGCCCATCCACCGTGTAGCGTTTGATCTCGAATTGACCGCCGCTGGACCAAAGAGTTCCCGAATCCTCGTCATAGACGACTCCCATTCCTGAAGTCGGCTGAGCAGCGAAGCGGACCAATGTTTCACCCGCCTCGCCCGAGTTTCCCAGAACCCCGACCACGTCCACCGTCACCGCAGGAAGACTCAGGCTCAGCACGAGACCAGAAGCGAGGACGATCGGACGGCTCAACATTGAAAATATCTTGAGATTATTCTTCATCAGACTTCCCTCCGAACTGAATTTCGCTCCACAGCGAAGGCTGCAGCATGATTTCTCCCGGAACGTCATTGACCAGTCCCGTGGCTTGATTCGACCAGTAATTCCGGAAGATATTGATGGTGCCTGCCGCGTCTCCGTAAATGACCCCAAAATCGCCCCGGAGCGTCTGCCCCTCGACCGCATCCAGTCCCAAATCGGCCAGTGGGATCGCTACCTCCACCTCGTAACGTCGACTGTATTTCTGGACTGCGATCTCCGCACTGCTCAGGCGCTTCACTACGTCGACACGTTCACTGCGCCAGGGGCTTTGAAAAAGAACCCCGTCGGCCTCTACAGCATCCGGAACACGGTGACGGTACAGCACCGCAACATCCCCTTCGGCACTGGGGGCAATGAAGAGACGGAGGTCTCCCTCAACTGCACCCTGCCGCTTCGGATTGGCTTCAGGATCGGTCTGCAATTGCAGGTCAATACCGTCACCGGTTTTGAAGAGCGACTGCCAATCGCTCCCCTGATTTCGCCAAGGTGATTCGTCGTCGACTACATAATAGAGATCACTACTGTCCAGTTAGGAACTCGTTGAATGTCAATTGATTAGGTAATTGAGGTTCGTCAAAATTTGTGCAATAATCCATAAACAGCTGATGGATAGGTGTTTTCTGAAATACGTTGACGCTCAAAACTTGCAAAATCCGGCTAAGGTTTTCGCCGAATCCATGAATCTTATTGAGACAGGCCACCATGAGGTAAACGCAGATGGCGATCCAGATTTGGGTCTTCACCGCGTTCACGGAGGTGCCGTAGAACGCTTTGATTCTGAGGTTTTGCTTGATCCATTTGAAGAACAACTCGATGTGCCAGCGACTCTTATAGATGCGGGCGATCATGATGGCAGGAAGACCGAAATGGTTGGTGATGAATACCAGACTCTTGCCTGTTTCGAGATCGACAAAGCGGATGCGTCTGAGTTTTTCGGGGTAGTCCCGTTTGCTCTTGGTAGTCTTCAAGCCGGCGCTCTGGTCGCAACGCAAGCCAATGGCTTTGTCGACCGGGCGGGACTCGCTGACGTAGAAAGCCATATTGCTCTTTGCACGGGTGACGAAGAACGCTCCGGCTTGATGGATGCGATAGAGCCGTGCGAAATCGACGTATCCACGATCCATGACATAGATGCTTCCCGACTCGAAAACGATTTGGTCGAGCACGTTCACGTCATGCACGCTACCGTCGGTAATGCTCATAAACACTGGTATGGAGCCTCTCAAGTCGATCATCGTGTGCAGCTTGACTGCGGCTTTGGTCTGCCTGAAACGAGCCCACGGGAACATCGAAA